>QMPO01000084.1 GCA_003648625.1 Bacteroidota bacterium | reverse complement strand
TGACATTTAAACCTGCACCACCAAACCACGGTATAAAGTTTAAAAGGATCGATGCAAAAGATCAACCGGTTATCGAAGCGGACATCAATCATGTTGTAAGCACCGACAGGGGAACGACCATTGCAAAAAACGGAACTTCGATTTATACTATTGAGCACGTATTAGCAGCCTTAACAGGTTTGGGCATTGATAATGCTTTATTGGAAATTGACATGGAGGAGATCCCAATCAAAGACGGTTCTTCCAAATATTTTATTGAAGCATTAAAAGAAGCCGGTATCCGTGAGCAGGATGCTGACAAACAATACATCAGGATTACCGAAGCCATCGAATACAGAGTTCCTGAAGAGCGTATTCTATTAAAAATCGAACCGGCTGATCACTTTTCGATAGAAGTAAAAATCGATTTCGACACAAAAGTTCTCGGTGAACAAACAGCGCTATTAGAACACATTGATGATTTTGAATCGGAGATTTCTCACTGCCGCACCTTTGTTTTTCTTCATGAATTAGAATTCTTGCTGAACAACAATCTGATTAAGGGAGGCGACCTGAGTAACGCCATAATATTTGTTAATCGCAAAGTCTCGCAAAAAGAATTAAACCGCCTGGCCACACTTTTTAACCAACCCCGGGTAGAGGTAAAAAAAGAAGGCATCCTGAACAACCTTGATTTGTATTACGATAATGAACCTGCCCGCCATAAACTACTTGATGTAATAGGTGACCTCGCTTTACTGGGAAAACCTATCAAAGGCAAGATAACCGCCGTTAAACCAGGGCATTTATCCAATACAGAATTCGCCAAACTTATTTATAAACGTGTAAATACGAAAAGATCTATGATGAAAAAACCACCATTTGACATCTATGCCAAACCAGTGTACACCGTTGAACAAATAAAAAATATCATTCCCCATCGTCCCCCGTTCCTTCTAGTTGATAAGGTACTCGAACTAAGTGAGGAACATATCATCGCATTAAAAACGGTGACTATGAACGAACCTTACTTTATAGGTCATTTTCCGGATGAACCAATCATGCCAGCTGTCATTATGATAGAAGCCATGGCGCAGGCAGGTGGTATTTTTGTATTAAGCAAAGTAGATGACCCCGAACTGTATTCAACATACTTTCTAAAGATCTCGGAAGCACGATTCCGCAGAAAGGTTGTACCTGGCGATGTGCTTGTTTTTTCGATAGAACTAGCAGCTCCTATTAAGCGAGGCGTATGTACAATGAATGGTAAAGCATATGTTGGCGATGAGGTAGCTGTGGAAGTGTCGCTCACAGCACAGATTGTAAAAAATAAAGCTTAGATCAGATGAATCAACCTTTGGCATATGTCCACCCTCAAGCGAAAATTGCTAAAAATGTGGTAATTGAGCCGTTCGTCAATATTGAAAAAAACGTGGAAATCGATGAAGGAACCTGGATCGGATCCAATGTCACCATCATGGAAGGTGCCCGGATAGGAAAAAACTGCAAGATTTTTCCGGGAGCTGTTATTGCCGCTATTCCACAAGATTTGAAATTTGACGGTGAAGAAACTTCCGTTGTCATAGGAGACAACACAACAATTCGTGAATTTGTCACCGTTAATCGCGGCACAAAAGCCAGCAATCTGACTAAAATAGGCGACAACTGCCTGTTGATGGCTTATGTTCATGTTGCGCACGATTGTTTGATTGGAAATAACGTCATCCTTGCAAATGCCTGTAACCTGGCTGGCCACATAGTTATTGACGACTGGGCAATACTGGGAGGTTTAACCGCTATCCATCAATTCGTTCATGTGGGTGCCCATGCCATGGTATCGGGCGGCAGCATGGTACGTAAAGATGTGCCTACTTTCGTAAAAGCCGGGCGCGACCCCTTATCATACATTGGTGTCAATTCTATCGGATTAAGAAGAAGGGGGTTCTCCAATGATCGGATCAATGCTATACAGGAAGTATTCAGGGTGTTGTTTCTACGCGGACAAAATACGTCACAGGCTGTCAGGTATATCGAAGCCAATTTACCCCCAACACCTGACAGAGATGAAATACTAAGCTTTATAAATAATTCGCAACGCGGTTTAATGAAAGGTTATACCCGGATGAAAGACCGTATTTAAATATTTTGCCTGAACTAAAAAATTAAATCATATGGCTACAACAGCAGATTTCAGAAACGGATTATGTATTGAACATAATGGCGATCTATGGACCATTGTTGAATTTCAACATGTTAAACCCGGAAAAGGGCCTGCCTTCGTCAGAACAAAAATTAAAAACGTTAAAACCGGGCGCGTGTTATCTAACACTTTCACCTCTGGGGTAAAAATCAATATTCAGCGAATTGAAAACCGTCAATACCAATATCTGTACAATGATGGTGATATGTATCATTTTATGAACACGGAAAATTACGAGCAGACATTCATCAACAAAGACATGATCTCTGCTCCACACTTACTAAAAGAGGGAGAAATGGTGCAAATCTCTTATCATACCGAAACAGATTCAGCGATTTCGTGCGAAATGCCTACATATGTTACCCTTAAAGTTACATACACCGAACCAGGTGAAAGAGGAAATACGGCTACAAACACTTTTAAAGATGCCGAAGTAGAAACCGGAGCTACTGTGAAAGTCCCTTTGTTTATTAACGAAGGAGATCTGATCAAAATTGATACCCGTTCGGGGGAGTACTCAGAACGTGTAAAAGCATAAGCATGGATTTTCCTAAACCACTCAGTGTATCAGAGATTGCCCGCATCATAGGGGCGGAAATAAAAGGTAATAAAGACGCCAATGCTATTGGCCTCAACGAGTTGCATGTTGTAAGGAATGGTGATGTTACTTTTGTAGATCACCCGAAATATTACGAGAAAGTACTTAATTCGGAAGCATCCGTCATTATTATTAATAAAGAAACAGATCCACCGGAAAATAAAACACTGTTAATTCACACTGCTCCGTATGATGCATTTAACCAACTGATACTTAAGTTCAGACCTTTTCAACATTCGGAAAAAGCCATCAGCAGTTCTGCCCGGATAGGAAAGAATACGTTTATTCAGCCAGGGGCTTTTATTGGCAATCATGTAACTATTGGTGACAATTGTATCATTCATTCAAATGTCAGCATTTACGACTATTCCGTGATTGGTAATAATGTAATTATACAAGCGAACTCCGTGATTGGTGGTGACGGTTATTACTTTCAGAAAAGAGAAAATGGTTATGTAAAATTTCAATCGGGGGGCAGGACAGTTATTGAAGATGATGTTGAGATTGGTTCCAATTGCTCAATTGACAGGGGTGTTACCGGTGATACAGTAATCGGGAAAGGCACCAAGATGGATAACCAGTGCCAGGTGGGACACGACACCATAATTGGAAAAAATTGCCTGATTGGCTCTTTTGCAGCTATTGCCGGAGTAACAACAATTGAAGATGATGTGATCTTGTGGGCAAGAGTTTCCGTTAATAAAGATATTACCATTAAAAAAGGAGCTATCTTGCTTGCAACTGCAGGCGTTGATAAAACACTGGAAGGCGGGAAAGTTTATATGGGCGCACCGGCCATTGAAGTTAGGAAATACTGGCGGCAATATGTTGCTTTAAAAGAATTACCCGATTTAATAAAAAAGTTTAAATAAGTTACTCTTCTGTAACTTCACTTATCTTATTTTCTTTTTTATCCGTATGGTAAACATCCAGGGCTACAAGTACGGCCGTAAACCCCCAGAACGGAACGGAAAGTTTATCTGTATCCAGAAAGTTGTTTAAAAATCCGTGCGCCATATATGTAATCAGACCCAGGGTGGTCATCAGGCTTAGAAACTTTACTTTCCTGTTTCCCCGTGTGTATACTTTGAGGCCTGTATAGATGATCACAGAAAACATAATCAAAACGATAAACATACCAATCAGACCCATTTCAGAGAGTGGACCCAGATATTCACTGTGTGCATTTCCTCTATCTCCCAGGTTTGTACTGATGATCGTTTTCTCTTTTGACCTTTGATAAGGCGCATAAACGAATTGATACGTACCGGGCCCCCAACCAAAAACCGGCCTGTCGTTAAACATTCTTAAAGCAGCCTGCCACCTGTTGATCCGTTCGAGGTTTGAAGCGTCAGACGATATATTTGTAATCGATTGAACATGTTCTACGAAGTTTGCCGATGAGTCCTGTTTATTTTTCTCAAGCGAATCAAGTATCTGATGCTGAAAAGTGAAAAATATACCGATAAAAACCATCCCTGTAATAACCAGCCAATAAAACTTTATGCGTAACATAACCATTATGAAAACTGCGAAAGCAATTATAATACTGATCCATGCAGCCCTTCCGTAAGACAAAACAATCGCGACAATGAAGATAAGCAGAACAACAAAATTGAGTGTTTTTAAAGGCTTGCTAACTCCCGGATAAAACAGGAATCCGACAATTACCGGAAAATACATGGCTAATGCTGCTCCATAAGCTGTATGGTCATTGTAAAACGGCGACATAACCCAGTGCCCGGCTTCCTCTTCGAAACCGAATTTGGAATGCTGAATTAATGTATACAATATAACGATGACCAGGCTGCTAATATATAACCAAAAGAATTTCTTAACATTCGATAAATCTTTGAATATCAATACCGCTATAAAATAGAAGGGTACGACAAACCAAACTCTGGATATAAGATACTTCAGTGAAACAATTGGCAAATCACTTGTAAACGTTGTTAGCAGCATCCACAGAAGATTTGCATAAATAATGTAAGAAACGGGATGAGTGGCTACCCGTTTGTCGTATTTTTTATTCAGGATAAGATTGGCCGAAAACAACAACACTACGCCTAACATTAATGGCTCGGTCGGCAGCGATATGCCAAGCCCCATCTCAAGGTCGCTGATATTAACAGCAAGTGGTGTAAGAAACGTGATGAAAAGGACAATCTTATCAAGCGAAATAAGGTAATAATACAAAACGATCAGGAACAAAGGCAAAATGAAAAACCAATAAAAGTCCTTTTCAAGCACCAAATAAAAATTGATTACCAGAAACAGGGCTGTTACCGCATATACCCATATTATTTTTGCCTTGTCAGCCATAGGATTTTAAAAAAGACCAGATGCTACGACTTTTTTCTGCTCTCCAGAATAAAAACTGCCAGTGTCGCCAAAACAAAAGCCGCCAGCGCCACAACAACTACAACCAGCCAGCGTATCGGATACGACTTTTTATCGGCAGGAAACGGATGTGTGACAATATTTGAATAAGTAAGGTCGGAATTGTAGAACCTCAAAGCCATCTCGTAATCTATTTTAACGTTCACATATGATGTGGCTTCGTTTTCAATCATTTTTACAACTTCTACCAGTTGTCCGCCATAGTTTTGCATGTTTACAAACAATCTCTCCACTTCCTTCGTATTAATCTGGCTGGCATTATTACCATAAACAGTTTTTAAATATCCCCGCATAATTTCCTGGCTTTCCGATTCATATTGTATCAAACCATGTTCGGTACCCAGTTCAATCATCAGGGTTTTAAGTGAATCCAGCGTATTGCGCTTTCTCTGCAATTGATTTTCATACATATCAATAACTTCGGCATACTTAGAAACATGCATTTTTCTTACTTTCTTATTATAGAAATCAAGGATGGAACTTACCATCAGCATTGCCGTATCCGGGTCTTTATCAAGCACTTCTATCTGAACAGATTCATAAGGAGTTTTACTAATACTCACCTTTTCCTTGTACTCGTACATTAAAGCCGTTTTATAATACTTGTAGTTACTGTCTATCTCATAATGCCTGGCTAAATCGAACTTTTTAATAATACTGTCTTTAATATCCTGTGCATTCAGGATTTGCAGCATCTGTTCCGTTTCGCTCTCTTCAGAATATGGCTCCACATTAGCCGGGTAAGCGACAGCATATGATTTATACAATGGAGTGATAAATGCCGGACCTGAAAAAATAGCAGCCAGCAAAGCGGCAATCACCACAATAATTAACAAATGTGTTTTCCACTTGTTGAGCACATCTATCAGATTGGCACTTTTAAAATAATTTTCCATTTGAGTTATAAAATTATCACTTTTATTTATTTCTAAAATATCATCTTTACGCGGTTCTTTGTCTTTTTCAACATCAGCAACTTTTGCAGTATGTTTGTTCTCTACTTTATATTTTGCTTGTTTTTTAAGATCATTATTTCTCTTTACTGAAAAATACAACTTCCTCCACCCTACTTCAGTTTTTTTTTTAAGTCAACCTGTAGGTTGTCTCCAAAAACCTCAATAAATCCCAAAACGACAAGTGCTAAAAACAGTACTGAAAATAGTGTAATCACAACAATCAGCCACCTGATGGGATATGATTTCCTTTCGGCTTTATACGCGCTACTTACCACAAACTTGTGTGGAAGGTTCTCCGTGGCATCTACTTTTGCTTCTTCGTATTTTGCTTTTATCTCGCTTAATTGTTTTTTATCATGCTCCAGAGCATCCCGTAAGGACACGTATGCACCACCATATTTTGCCAAAACCTCAAGTTTCTGTTCCAGCCGGTTAACGCCTGCCCGATTACCTCTTGCCATTTCAATGGCTAACTGACGGTTAAACATCTCTGACTGGCTCTCATAATCATGCACACCAAATTCACGTAAAACTGTAAGAGAATCCTCCTTTTGCTGTACTTCATTTTTCAACGATAAATACTCGGCTTCCACAATCTTAAATGCTTTACGGGCAATTTCTTTCTGCATCTCGTTAATTGTTGAATCAATCAACTCACCCACATCATTGGCCATATCAGCTGCTAACTGAGGATCCTCATCATAAACCGTTATTTTTACAGCCATATACTCTGTGCGTCGAAACCGGAAATTTTCTTCGTATTGCTTGTACAAAGTTGTCATTTTATATTTCGAACTTTTCTTAATCCGGTAATGCTCCAGCAAGTTGTACTTCTCAATAACCCTGTCACGAATTTTGTTTGAATTAAGCACCTGAAGCATTTGTTCGGTTTGCTCATCTTCGCCAAACTCAAGAATATCCTTGCTGTTACCCGGATTATCACTCAGTAAAACTTTGGAAATAGAATTACTGGCAGTCGGATAAAGTATAACTGTCGATTTGAAAAGAGGTTTGATGAAAAAAGGAGAAGAAAAAATTATTGCTGCCACAACAGCCACAACTCCTATGATTGCAAGATGTTTCTTATACTTAATGATCACCTGCATGATCAACCCCGAAAAAAAAGGTTTATTCACATGATCCTTTAACTCCATGCTGTTCTTTTAGAGCGTCAAAAATAGAAAATTTTGCCGAACCGGCAAGGTAATAAATCAATTAGATTGTTGAAACTAATTTCTTAAAATAGCTATAAACTCCTTAATGTTCAATAATTTCAAAGCAAATGAAATCAATAATCCCATGAAAAGCATCAGCAACATGGATATGATCCAGTTCTGTATTCCAGTCATTGGCAGCAGATAGCCAACAGCGATCGTTAAGATAATCGTCAGAATCAGCCTGATTATCAGTCTATAGTTAATACGGAAATGGAACAGGCGGTATGCGAGTATTATTTGCAGTACAGCCGTAAGGCCCTGGGCTGTCAGATTTGCGTACGCTGACCCCAACGCAAAATACTCAGGGATTAGCAGCACATTCAATATAATATTGGCAACCAGACTTATTAAAGCAAATAAACTCAGATAATAAAGATTGTTGTTGGCCGTCAGCAATGTGCCAAAAATATACACCGACGATACAAACACCAGACTGAACATCAGAAGCTTTAATATACTTGCCGAAAGTACAATTCGTTCCATGTAAGCTTCGTATGCCTCTCCTTCACCCTGCGTATACAGAAGCTGCATAATGTGCTCGCTGTAAAACAAAGTAGTCAGGGCAATGATCAGTGTTCCGGAAATAATAATGGAGAAGGAAAGCTTGACTAGTTCGGCCACCGACTCTTTCTCCTTGATCATTTTTGAAAACAACGGCAACAAAAGTATGGGGAACAGTAAGGCAAAATTCTGTCCTGCATCCAGCAATCTGAATGCCTGTGCGTATATACCCGATTGTTCAGCACCAAAGGACCCCTTCAATAGTCTTTCTATCAAGACCGGGTCAATACGGCTGTAAAAACTCATCAGTAATACCAACAAGGCAAAAGGCAGACTTTTTTTCAGGATCATTAAGAAAAATATGGGATTCCACCGCAACCTGAGACGCCCCGAATGATACAAGACAACACCCAATGCTATTATTGCCGTAAACAGATAGGCCACCGTTTGAGCGTATACAAACCATTCAATAGTAAAATGACTCCTGAATTGGCTTACCCATATCAGGATACCGCAGACCAGAATCATCAGTAATCTGTCAAGTACCGAGAGAAAACTTTCTGTTTTAAATAAAAGCAGTCCGGATATATTGGAACGGAGGTATAAAATCAATGACAGCAGAAACTGGTTAAATCCTACCCACGCCAGTAAATACATCTGTCGTGCATCATAACCTATAATCCATCCGATGATAAAGATAATGATACCATAAGCCACTCCCAATAGAACTTTCAAGGTGCTAATGCCTGCCAGGTGTTTATTTAAAAGCTGGTTGTTCTGGGCTATATTCCGGTTATTAAAATTGGTAATGCCTAAGTCAAGAATGATATAAAAAAGGTAGGAGAAGTTTAAAATAGTAAAATAAAACCCGTATTCTTCCGGTCCTGTAATATTCTGTACTTCCCGGTCAACACCAAATATCCAGAATGGTTTGACCAGAAGGTTAAGAAAAACCAGAAAAGCCAGGTTTTTTAAAAACTTCTTTTGCATCATCGCAAAGGTAGGCAGATTTGCAGAACTACAAAATTATATAAAGTATCTTTGAGGCTTGCGGTAACGGTAATTTTCTGATATTTGCTAAAAGGTACCAATTTATCTGACAGGATTGAAAATAGCTGTAAATACACGTCTTTTATTAAGTAATAAACTCGAAGGGATTGGGTGGTTTACCTATGAAACACTCCGGCGTATCGTTGTAGCACATCCAGAGCACACATTCTATTTCATTTTTGACAGGAAATACGATCAGAAATTTATCTTTTCCAGCAATGTGATCCCTGTTGTAACCGGACCACCAACACGACATGTTACGCTTCAGTATCTTTGGTTTGAGTATTCTATTCCGCGTATTTTGAACAAAATAAAACCCGATCTTTTCCTGTCGCCTGATGCCTACAACTCGTTACGGTCACCATTCAAAAGCCTCCTTGTAATTCATGACCTGAACTTTGAGCATTACCCTGAAAAAATGCCCTGGCTGACACGAAAGTATTACCGTTACTTCACTCCCAGGTTTGCCGAAAAAGCTACACGAATTGCCACGGTTTCCGAATTCTCAAAAAGAGACATCGTTGAACAGTATGCTGTCGAAACGGAAAAAATTGATGTTGTATATAACGGTGTAAATGAAAAATTTACACAACTGACTGATGAAATCATACAAGAAACGAAGAAAATTATTTCGGAAGGAAGTCCCTATTTTATTTATGTGGGCGCCTTGATTGACCGGAAAAATCTGGGTAAGCTGTTTAAAGCCTTCGACCGTTTTAAAATTTCCGATAAAAACAACACCAAGTTGTTGATTGTGGGATCGAAGATGTGGCACAATAAAGAACTCGGGAAGACCTTCGACAAAATGCATTTCCGAAAAGATGTGATCTTTACCGGCCGACTGGCTATGGATGATCTGTATAAAGTAACGGGTTCGGCCCTGGCTATGACCTATGTTTCCTATTTCGAAGGATTTGGCATACCTATTCTGGAAGCTTTTGCAGCTGGTATACCGGTTATAACATCCAATGTTACCTCCATGCCCGAAGTCGCCGGCGATGCGGCTCTGTTAATCAACCCGTTTGATGTTGATGATATAGCCAATGCCATGACGATGGTTTCAACTGACGAACAGCTAAGACAAAAAATGATTAAAAAAGGTTTAGAACGCAGAAAGCAGTTCTCGTGGGAAGAATCGGCAAAAAGCCTTTGGGAATCTATTGAAAAAACTATTTCCTCTTCTTAGCCATTGTAAAACGGTGGTCTCTTCACAACTGCTTTCGCCCGTTTATTCCTGACTTTAATATAGATCTCCGATCCTTCTTTCCAAAAAGGTTTATCAAGGTAAGCCATCCCGATACCTTTTTTGAGCATAGGCGACATGGTTCCGGAAGTAACTTCGCCAATCACCTGGTCGTCTGCATCCACTACTTCATAATGCTGCCTGGGAATGGCACGGTCTTCCAT
>QMPO01000083.1 GCA_003648625.1 Bacteroidota bacterium | reverse complement strand
TAATAAAAAAGGACTAAATTTGCATTAAATCGCAGTACAAGCTTAAGATTCAATCTATGAAAAAGAACCTGCAGTCTCATCTCATCACGCTTATCTGGCTGGCACTGATCATCTCTGTGGTGTCATCGTGTATACCTCAGAAAAAAATGCTGTATATGCGTGTTCGGGAAGATGCCGATACACTGAAGGAATTTGTAAACGACCGGAAGGTTACCTATAAAATCCAGAACGGAGATAACCTCTACATTAAGATCGTCAGTATGGATGAGACTACCAATGATCTGCTCAATCCCATGGGATCGGGCGGTGGTGGCGGTAGTTCGGGCGGCGGCGGAAATTATTTAAACAGCTATACTGTTTCCGAGGAAGGGAATCTCGATTTTCCGCTGGTTGGCAAAATATATGTAAAAAATAAAACCGTTGAGGAAATTACTGATTTACTCACCATACAGCTGAATGAATACATTAAGGAATTTGTGGTCATCATCAAACTGGTGAACTTCAACATTACCATACTGGGAGAAATAAGTTCGCCCGGACAATATCAGATCTACCAAACCGATATCAATATGTTCGAGGCTATTGCCATGGCTGGTGATATGACCGATTATTCGATACGCGACAGGGTGCTTGTCATCAGAAAAACAAAAGACGGATCCAGTGTTCACGAGGTGGATATGTCAAGCAGGTCCTTTCTTTCTTCTGATTATTTCTACCTGCAGCCCGATGATATTATTTATGTAAAACCTATGAAAGCAAAACAGTTTACATTCTCTAACTTCCCGTATGGGATGGTTATGAGTACCATATCGTTTGCTTTGGCAATGATTGCATTTTTAGGTATAATGAATCAATAGAGAAAACAAGTATGACAACAGACCCCATAGAAGGAATACAACTCCAGGAAGAGAGCGTAGACTTTAAAGTGCTTGTCTTCAAGTTTGCACAAAACTGGTACTTATTTGTGCTGACCGTGTTTGTTGCCATTGTTGTGGCCTTTTTATTCAACAACTATACAGCACCGGTGTATGAAGTGGATACTACTTTGCTCATAAAAAGTGACCAGTCGGCAGCCGACCCTTCGAGGGTCATTGGCCTGGGCATGTTCAACCAGACGAAGAGTATAGAAAACGAAATTGTCCGGCTGAAATCGTTTTCTCACGTATTTCAGGTGGTTCAGCAGCTTGATTTTGAAGTTTCTTATTTCGAGGACAGGGGTATGATCAGACGCGAATTGTATCATGAAGCGCCTTTTAATGTTATTTACGATTCAACTGTTCCGCAGGCTGTGGGACTGACTTATACTGTCACGCTACTCAATAAAAACGAATATTTGCTGGAAGCCGAAGGGGAATATGTCAGGTTGTATGATTATATGCAGGCAAAATATGTGAGTACGAAAGCCGAAGCTTTTAAAATCAACGAAACATATAAATTCGGAGAAGAAATTAATACACCCTACAACACATTTAAGCTGGTTCTGAATGACCGCTTCAGAGCTAACAAACATATCACAAGAAATTACGATATCATTTTCAGGGATTATTTCAGCCTGACGGGTGCACTACGTGGCTTTACCATTTCACCAATCAGCGAGGGGGCTTCTATTTTAAATATTAAAATGAGGAGTAAAAACGCCCGCAAGGCCACCAGTTATCTGAATACTTTAACAGCTTATTATCTGAAGCAAAGCCTTGAAAAAAAGAACCAGATTGTTGAAAACACAATCCGATTTATTGATGATCAGTTAAGAGTAATTGCCGATACGGTATTCAGTGCTGCCGAAGACCTTCAGAATTTCCAGACGGCCAACAAAGTAATGAATATTGATTTTGAAACCGAGCAGATCCTTCAGCAAACAGTTGAGCTGGAGCGGGAAAAAGCTCAATTAATCGTAACGCGCAGTTATTACAAAAACCTGGAAAACTATGTGCGCAGCAATCTGGACCAGCCGGAGAGTCTTATCGCTCCTTCATCTATGGGTATTGAAGACCCGGTGCTGGGCTCACTATTCGGAGCTTTGCTGAGCCTGTACGGAGAACGCATGGACGCTCTTGTATCGGCTACCGATAATTCGCCTACGTTAAAAGTGATTGACACCAAAATAAGCGCTACCAAACAAGCGATTCTTGAAAACATAAAAAATAACCAGGCGAACATAGAGGAAACGATGAACAAAATCGATGAGGGAATAGCCCAGTTCGATTTTGAAGCTTCTAAACTGCCGGTAACGCAATACCAGTTGTTCGGTTACCAGAGCCGGTTCGACCTGGCGAACAGCCTGTATACATTTTTACTGAAAAAACGGTCGGAAGCGCAAATTACCAAAGCATCGAATGTACCGGATAACGAAGTTATCGATGAAGCACGGTTCAGCCTGCGCCGGGCCGTAGCTCCGAAGAAAACAATGAATTACATGATCGCGCTGATTCTTGGTCTGGTATTTCCTGTGGTTTACGTGCTTGGAAAAGATTACCTGAACGACACCATCATTGAGCGCAAAGACATAGAGAAACTGACTCAGTTCCCCATCGTGGGGCAGATCAATCATTCCAACAAAGAAACCAATATGGTTGTGGCACGATTCCCAAAATCCAGTATTTCCGAATCGTTCCGTTCCATGCGCACCAACATTCAATACCTTACCAAAGGGAAGAAAACCAATGTACTCATGGTAACTTCCGATATGGTAGGCGCCGGAAAAACATTTATTTCCATTAACCTGGCAAGTATTTATGCCCAGTATGAAAAGAAAACGGTGCTGGTGGGATTTGACCTCAGAAAACCAAAAATCTTTCACGATTTCGGCTTATCCAATGATGAAGGGATCACCTCTTATCTGATCGGTAAATCTGAATTGGATGATATCATTCAGCCAGCAGGTAAACTAAAACATCTGGATATTATCCTCGCTGGTCCGGTACCCCCTAACCCTGCTGAGTTGATTGCTTCCGACAAAACAAAAACGTTTATTGAAGAGCTGCGAAAAAGATATGAATATATTATTTTTGACACGCCGCCTGTAGGCCTTGTAACTGATGCCTACCTGCTGATGGATCATTCGGATGTCAATATATTCATAGTGCGCCAGCGTTATACCAATAAAAAGGTATTCGGTTCTATCATCAAAGAAATTGAAGACCGCGGAATGAAAATGAACATTACCGTGAATGATATTGCCACTTCAGGTGTTTACGGATACCAGTACGGATATGGCCGGGGATACGGGTATGGTTACGGATATGGATATGGTTACGGATACGGGTATGGTTATTATACGGATGACAAACCCGATAAAAATAAGAAATCATTTTTCAAACGTTTATTCAATCAGACGTAAGATTTAAAAAGGGATATGTTTTATGAATAAGTTTGCATTAATAGGTGCTGCCGGCTACATTGCTCCGCGGCATATGAAAGCGATAAAAGAGACGGGAAACGAGCTTGTTGCTGCCCTTGACCCCTTTGACAGCGTGGGCATTATCGACAGTTATTTTCCTGATGCGGACTTCTTTATTGAACCCGAACGATTTGATCGGCATCTTGATAAAATGCGTAAGTCGGGCGAGCAGAAAGTAGATTATGTATCGATCTGTTCTCCGAATTATCTGCATGATGCACACATAAGGTTAGCCCTGCGGAACGATGCACATGCTATTTGCGAAAAACCCCTGCTGCTTAACCCGTGGAACCTTGACGGACTTGAAGACATTGAAAAAGAAACCGGAAAAAAGATTTACAACATCCTGCAATTGCGGCATCATGCTTCCATTATCGACCTAAAAAAACGGTTTGAAGCGGAGCGAAGCAATAAGGTGCACGATATCGAACTGACGTACATCACTTCACGGGGCAAATGGTATCATTACTCGTGGAAGGGGGATATCAAAAAATCTGGCGGTGTTGTTACCAACATCGGCATACATTTTTTCGATATGCTGAGCTGGATATTTGGAAATATGAAAGAGAGCCAGGTACATCTTCAGGAGTATAACAAAGCTTCCGGAGTTCTCCATCTTGACAACGCCAACGTAAAATGGTTTCTGAGCATCGACCGGAACGATCTACCGGAAAAAGCTGTTGAAAGCGGGCAAACCACCTATAGGTCGATAACGATCGATAATAAGGAAATTGAATTCAGCGGGGGGTTTACCGACTTACACACGACCAGCTACCGCGAGATACTTGACGGAAGAGGCTTTGGTATTTCAGAAGCGCGGAACAGCATCGAGATTGTACATAAAATCCGTAATCAATCGGTTGAGAACAGAGGAGCATACCATTCGTTCCTGAAAAAATAAGTATAAATCCGGGATATTTAAATGTATAAATACCCGGCCAATTTGTGAATAAATCAGTAAAAGGTGAACAGGTAATGAGTTCTGAGGATTTAATGGAAGTTTGGGGTGTTGAACACGCGGACAAGCAGAGAAGTTTCTATTTCTCCCGTAATTTCAGCATTCGATTCTTCCGTTTGACCAGATCATTGTCTCGTACAAATTCATCGTTATAAAAAGATCCCGGCATGGATAAATCCTGGTTTGCCCTTTATGTTAAATCGAGGAGTGAAAAAAAAGTAGCCACCGAGTTTGAGTTGCTCGGCATTGACTTTTACCTGCCTCTGATCAAGCTGCTGAAACAATGGAGCGACCGTAAGAAGTGGGTACACGAACCCTTATTCAAATCGTACATCTTTGTACATATAAACCCCTCCGAATATTACGAAGTCCTCAAGGTAAATCATGTAGTCAAATATATTTCTTTTGAAGGAAAAGCCGTTGAAATCCCTCCCCAGCAGATCGAAGCGATAAAATATTACCTCGAAGAAGAAGAGCCTGAAATCATTTCCGAAGAAACATGGCAAAAAGGACAGAAGGTGGAGATCATTTCTGGAAATATGACCGGCCTCATCGGTGAACTGGTAGAAGTAAAGAAAAAACACCGGGTCCGGATCAGAATTGAAGCGGTGAACCAGATCATTCATATTCAGATACCCAAAACCAGATTGCGCATAATCCCGTAACTTAGCAGCTCAGTTAATGATGATGGGCACAAGAATCACTTCTATATTAAACAGATTGTGGCTTACCGACCTTGCCGGATTATTTTTCCCCAATGTTTGTGTGGTCTGTGGCAGCAGCCTGAACCGTCAGGAGGAAATTCTTTGTACTGGCTGCCTGTACAAATTACCCAAAACCGGTTTTCACCTGCACAGCAACAACATCATTGCCGAAACATTCTGGGGCAGGGTGGAGTTGCATGCAGCAACGTCCTATTTATTTTTCAGCAAAGAGGGTATGGTGCAAAAACTCATGCATGCATTAAAATACAGAGGGCGGAAGGAGACGGGTGTTTATCTGGGCCGGTTATTCGGGAAAGAACTGAAGGGAAGCCCGTTGTTTCGTTCGGTACAAATGGTCGTACCTGTTCCTTTACATCCTAAAAAACAGCGTAAACGAGGTTTTAATCAAAGTTATTTTATCGCTGCAGGTATCGGTGAATCAATGGATGTTCCTATTTCTGCCAATAACCTTATCCGCACCACCTATACCTCATCGCAAACAAAAAAAACGAGGTACGACCGGTGGCAAAATGTAAAAGGTGTTTTTGAAGTAGCCGATAAAAAACAATTCGAAGGCAAACATTTGCTACTGGTAGATGATGTGCTCACTACGGGCGCCACCCTGGAAGCCTGTGCGCATCCATTGCTCAAACTACCCGGTACAAAAGTCAGTGTAGCTACCTTAGCATATGCTCAGGCTTAGGAGGAATCGTATCTTCGGGTCTGCCCATCTGGATCATCAGCTCATTATATTCCTTCCTGATCCTGATCAGTTTTCGTTGCAGCCTTACATCTCTGTTCAACACATCATACAGCGCCTGTACAGGGCCCTTGATTGAAGCCGGATGGACATCCTTATACAGCAGCCCCGTTCCTTCGTAATTGGGATAAAACTGATCGAGGCTCATGGGTTCCATTTCCGAAACGATCAGCTTAAATGTCTGGTAGTCCCAAAAAGCGCGTATAATCACCTCGTTGATTCTGATCGTATCAATATGCATCAGGATTGGGTATGGATTGTCTTCACTGATCATCGAATCCAGTACATGCAAAATAATGGGCCGGTACCCGACAGAAGTGATCAACAGCGAGTCGTTTTTGCTGACATACATTTTAAATTTTCCTTCCTCATTGCTGATCGTACCCCAGTGATTAAATTTAGAAATAACATGTGCATTTTCAACCGGAATTAAACTATCTGCTGTCAGAATTTCACCCGAAAACACAGCAATACTGTCGGGTAACTGCTGGCTTACGGCCTGTTTATTTATCCCTATCACCAACAAAAGAATGATACAGAATACAGCATATTTATAAAATTGTTTCACCGGGATAAAAGAAAAATATTTTCAGATAACGAATATAAACCATAAATTAGCAACCTGATGACAAAGATGCATTTTAGTTTAATCACCAAAAGTTAAAAATTATGAAAAACTTACTCCTGGCTATGTGTCTGGTCTTTTTTACCATGCATATAAGCGCACAAACATTGCCTAACAGCGACTTCGAACTATGGGATGATGAAGCCAGTTACCCCAGTCCCGAATCATGGAATACGCCCAACAAATACACTTTACTCGCCAATGTTTATGTTGTAGAACAAAGCACTGATGCCTACAGCGGTTCTTATGCAGCCCGTCTGGAAACTAAAATCATTGATGTTCTGGGTACGGAGGTTCTCGTTCCGGGTGCCATTACCTTTGCCGATTTTGCCGTTGACGTAATGAACCAGACTTTTTCCTATTCGGGCGGCTACTTTCTGTCTCAAAACGTACAACAACTCACCGGTATGTACAAGTACCAGAATGCCGGAAACGATTCGGCAACCATATTGATGTACAACTTCCGTAACAGGGAAAACGAAGAATACGACACGATCGGATACGGATATACATATCTTCATGACGCTGAAGAGTGGACTCCTTTTGTGGTGAATATGAGATATATCAACGGTCATGTGCCTGATACGTTTAACGTACTTTTTATGTCAACAACCGATGAAGGTCTGACCGACCCGGCGCATGCAGGATCGGTATTACTTATTGACAGCCTCGCCATTCATACGAATACGGGTATTCTGAATTTATGGGAAAAACCCGTTGCACTGCACATCTTTCCAAACCCTGCCACTACTAACATCAGTTTTGAAACAGAAGAAATTGCAACAGGCCGTCAATTGATTTTAAGTGATCCCGCAGGGAAAATTCTTTTAAAGAGAGAATTTCAAAATAAAATTATTAATTTGCCGCTCTCCGGGTATCCTCCGGGCATGTATACCTATACAGTTACCGAAGGAAAACGGATAGTAAACAGCGGCTCGTTTATTAAAAAATAACCTATTAAACAATTTTGTATGAAGCAGATGTACCGTAAAATGATGGTCGTGGCTATGGCTATCTTATTCGTATTAAAAGTATCAGCTCAAAGCGATACCACTTTAATACACAAAGAAGACAAAACAAAAGATAAAGTTAAAAAAGGATGGAATTTCGGGGGACTTCCTGTCATTTCCTACGACTCCGACCTGGGACTTCAGTTAGGAGCATTGGTGAATATGTATCACTACGGAGACGGATCACGTTACCCAAAGTATAATCATTCCATCTATGTAGAAGGATCCTGGTTTTTGAAAGGAAGTGGTATTTTCCGTTTCTATTATGATTCCGACAGGCTGATCAAAGGCATCAGGACATCGTTTGACCTAAGCTACCTGCCCGACCGCGCCTTTAAATTTTACGGTTTTAACGGTTACGAAGCCGTTTACAATCCTGAATGGGATGATGATGAACATGCTGATTATGTGAGCAGGGCTTTTTACCGGACAGACAGAAAATTCTTCCGGGCTAAACTCGACTTCCAGGGGAAGATCACCAGCGAAAAGTTCCGCTGGATGGCCGGAGTTGATTTCTATAGTATTACCATGGATACCGTTAACATCAGCCGGTTAAACAAAGGTAAAGATCCGGGAGACATGCTTCCCGATACAGCCGGGTTATGGCAAAAATACAACGACTGGCAGATCATTCCGGCAAATGAAAAAGGCGGAGGTTTGTTTTCCGTTTTCAAACTCGGCCTTGTTTACGACAGCCGTAATAATGAAGCCCTTCCGTCAAAAGGAATCTGGACAGAAGCTATATTCGCTATGGCGCCTAAATTCACTTCCAATATGGATCAGGGATTCATGAAATTTGCCGTAACACACCGTCAGTATTTTACATTTATCAAAGACAGGCTTTCATTTGCCTACCGCCTGGGACTTCAGGTAAACGTAGCCGGACATACACCCTATTACGCTGAAGGACTTATGTATTATGTAACCATGAAAGGTGCTTACAATGAGGGTCTTGGCGGGGCCAAAACCATTCGCGGTATTGAACGGAACCGGGTTATAGGTGATGGTATCGTTTACGGTAACTTTGAGTTAAGGTGGCAGTTCTTGTATTTCAAATTTATCAACCAGAACTGGTATCTGGCACTCAGCGGATTTTTTGATACGGGCAGGGTGATCCAGTATATTGATATTGACGATGCCGTGAAGGATAATGTGTCTGAAAGTGAACGGGATGAATACTTTGACCTGGGAGCTGAAAACTTTCACAGCGGCTATGGCGGCGGACTGCATATCGCCATGAATCAGAATTTTATTATAGCTATCGATTATGGCCGCGCCCTGAGTGAAAAAGACGGAAACTCGGGATTTTATGTAGGCTTGAACTGGTTGTTTTAGGGTTCCTGGTTCTGTGTTTCGAGTTCCGAGTTCCGAGTTTGGAGTTGTAGCGTATAACAGTTTTTCTTTTCTTATCCGAAATAAAATAACAGTTCGGCTATCAGGATACCCAGGTAATTGCCTATGGCATAGCCTACAATACCTACGGTGATCCCCGACAGGATGATTTCCTTATTATTCAGCGCACCTGCCACTACCGGAACAAAGGGCGGAGAGCACGAGAGTGCTGTTGAGACAATGATCACATTGTCGGCATCAACTTTGAATATAGCTGCCAGTGCCACATGAATGACGAGCGAGCCCACATACACCATGGCAACCCAGTAAAATAAATTGATGTATGACATATCGAAATTCCTCAGGTCGGCCATCGATGCCACCACGACACTGAACACCAGAATAAAATACATCCCGAAGTCAAATGTTCGCTCAATTTTGTTGATCCTGCCGTTTAAAGAAGCCAGTATACCAAGAGTTGTTGTGACTATTATGATCACCACTGTCTGGTGCGCCTGCGGCGCCAGCTCCCCAATGCCCACACTCAGGCCGACAATGATCAGCGTTACGCCTAACGCAGCAAGTAACGGCAGTAACTGTTTCTTTTGCAGCACCGAGAAAAACGGTTTTTCCCCCACGCTTTCTATCATTTCCGGATCTATATCAACGGTGACTCCCTGCATTTTATATGGGCGTAAAAATTTGAGGAATACCTTTTGGGCAATAGTCATGACAAACAAAAGAAATACGGCGCCTACGATCAGGTCATACGTATGGGTCATGATATAGGTAAGGTTGTTAACGCCCAAAGCTCTCTGAATGGCCGCCAGGTTGGGGGTTCCTCCCGAATACACACCGGTCATCATGCCGGCAACTTTCCACGCGTCATCCACTGTGTTGTTAAACAGATAAAAACCAACGATTATGGGTATAATTACGGAAATGAGACCTAATACCATGGACAGAAATGTTGTTCCGGCCACTTTAAACCACTTGCGTACGTTTAACGAAAACAGCAGCAGCGGGAAGGCCAGTACAATGGCAACGCCTGTCATTGTATCCTGCAGCTTATAAATATTAAAATACCTGACGTCATCCTCCGATAGCATACCGTAGTCATACATATCTGCTACCAGCTTTTTATTTACTTTAATATTTTCTGCCTTCAGCGAAGGGTCATCAGGATATAAATTGCTGACCAGCTCGTTGGTAAGCACAGCCTCCTTATGATTAACAAGCTCCACCATTGTATTATCAGGCTGCGGAAACAATCCGATATTTCCAATTAGTAAACCGATACCGTAGGCAATCACAATTGCCCCAAGCCTTCTGAAAAACGAATTTTTATAAACCAGGTAGTTGATCAGAACCGGTACAACAATATACACAATCAGAAGAATCAGAGTAAAAACCGTCATATATAACTTTTGTTTAAATGTACTTCGGGCAGTTTACAATTTCGCTGCCAGCACACACGTTTTCTTATAATGTTTCACGTTACCACTCAAATCAAATATCTGCACATAAAATACATAAATTCCTACAG
>QMPO01000082.1 GCA_003648625.1 Bacteroidota bacterium | reverse complement strand
ACAACAAGTTTCTTTGTCTTATACACTTCGTTATTAATAATAACAGAGTAAAAATAGACTCCGTTCGTTAAGTCCGAAACATCAACCCTTAAGTTTGATGCATTTTTATTCATCACTTCATTCTTTACAACCGAACCGAGGATATTCATGATCTTTACGCTGGCGGTTTCCACCTGTGCGGGCAAATCATAATTAATAGAAACATAAGATGTTGCCGGATTCGGGTATAAATCGGAAATGTGTGCATTTGCCATAAGCTGATCAAGGACACCATCAGGCGTTGTTACAAATTTCGCAACAACCACAACTTTCTCATCCCTGTCGTTCTTATTATAGAAAGTATATTCGAACATGGAGGTTCCCACTTCATCGTTAGGAGTGTAGTGTGCTACAAATGCAAATTCATCACTGGACGCTCCGGCTTCTATTACTAAAAAGGCCTCAGGCATAAAAACAGAGTCAGGATTATTTGGCGAAAAACAAGCACCCCAGCAAAAGTAATGTATTGTATTCTCTAACTGATAAATACGCCTGCGTGTTATTTTGATGGTATCTGCATCATCTCCGTTATTTGTCAAAATAGCATTAAAGATCATTTCTTCGTCTGCCGGATCTCCCTGAATAGTAACCGTATCACCAAGAGCAGCGCCATCCCACGATAGTGAGTATTGTGCCTGCAATGCAAAAACGGATAAAACAAGAGCAATTAAAAAAGTAAATTTTTTCATCATATTAAATTTTTTAGTTCGACAAAATATAACAAACTCTATTCCAAAATCGTTGCAAAAATAGACGTTTTGAGCATTCTATCACAGACAAAACTAAAATTCCTGAACAAATTACTATTCATCATGCAACATGATCGCTATAAAACCTACTCTAAACAGAAAAAGAAAGTTTGAAAACCGACAATTATTTAAGGAGTGCGTAAATAATTATATTTTTGCCTTCATTAAACTTCTGAAGAAGCATAAATAATATTAGGTATTAGGACTAACTAAATAACAAAATCAAGACATGAAACAATTTTTATCTCTGTTTGCCGTCGTGCTTATCTCGACAGCTTCACTATTTGCCCAGACTATTGTGGGAACCGACCCCGAAAATAAAAACGTTGTTCTGGAAGAATTTACGGGAATCTATTGCGGCTTTTGTCCTCAGGGACATGCGATAGCCCAGGCCATTTATGATGCACATCCTGAAGATGTTGTTCTTATTGCCATTCATACAGGTGGATATGCGGATCCAAACCCAGGCCATCCTGATTTCAGAACTGACTGGGGTTCGCCTATTGCGGGCCAGTCTAATTTAGCCGGGTATCCAGCTGGAACTGTCAACAGGCATTTGTTTCCGGGTTGGGGACAAAACTCTGGCGGAACAGCTATGAGTAGAAATTATTGGACATCCGCATCGAATCAAATTCTTGCAGAGCCAAGTTATCTGAATGTTGGTGCCGAAGCAATTATTGTTTCATCAACACGCCAGTTAGCTGTATATGTGGAAGTTTATTACACCGGTGACAGCCCGCAAGAAACAAACCTGCTGAATGTGGCTGTAATGCAAAACGACATATACGGGTACCAGTCGGGGGGTGGAAGTAATTACCGCCACATGCACATGTTACGCCATCTGATGACAGGACAATGGGGTGCAGAAATCACCGAAACAACCGAAGGATCTCTTTACAGTGGTGCGTTTACCTGGGAAATGCCTGAGGACATCAGGGATATTGACCTGGTGATGGAAGATCTCGATATCGGAGCCTTTGTTTCGGAAACACATCAGGAGGTTGTCAGCGGTATTCTGGCAAATATTACAATAATTGAATCCAATGAGTACGACGCAGCCATCTATAATGCTGAACTTCCGCAGACTTTATGTTCAGATGAATTAATTCCGGTTGTTACACTTAAAAATTACGGAACCGTCAACCTGACTAACCTTGAGTTTACCTACAGCATTAATGGTGGCGAACCTGCCGTATATTCGTGGACCGGTAACCTGGCACAAAACGCTACAGAGCAGGTAGAACTACCCGCTTACGCGTTCATACCTTCTGATAATAACTTTGTAAGCATTAATTGTTCGCAGCCTAACGGGCAAACAGATCAACTCCCTTACAATGATAATTTCAGCGCAAAGATTCCGGGTTCTCAAACTTTTCCGGAGCATTGCTATTTTGGTGTTCAAACATTGGGCGACCCGCAGGGCATCACCTGGAATATTACCGATTCGGAAGGTAACATTGTGGCTGAAGGCGGCCCATACGATGATAACACCCTGCAACTTACCGAACTCAATTTCCCTGAAACCGGATGTTACAACTTAACATTGAATGACGCTTCCGGACTCGGGCTTGATGGTGGGTTTTATGTAATCACAGATGAAAGCTACGATCCTGTATGGATGGGAGGCGACTTTACCTATGTAGCTAAAGCAGAACTTGCACACGGTATGGTTGTTGAAGTTCCTGAATTACCTTCGGCAGAAGACATAACGGTTTATCCCAATCCGGTAATCAGATCAGCCAGTATTGAATTTTCTCTGAATGCGAAAACCCGGGTAAATGCAACCCTTTATGACGTGACCGGAAGAAGTATCATGCAATTGTATGATGGTGAAATGAATAACGGTGCACAAAACATACACATGGATGTTTCAGGAATCAGCAACGGTATTTATTTTGTCCGGCTCCGTTTTAACGATAAGATCATTACGAAGAAAGTGATGGTTGCCGAATAAAACGCATATGATATCTTTAAAAAAAGCTGCTCGAAAGGCAGCTTTTTTTATTTCAACGTGCTAAGTTGCTCTAAACACAGCAGATCGGTAATATATTCTAAAAATACCTGTCCACCAAATCATCGTCCGCCAGGTTGGGCAACGTGATTTTCAGATCGGGATTTTCTTCCATAGCCCTTTGAATAGCTGTCATGGCCCCTTTGTTACGCGCCCAGCTTCTGCGGGTGATTCCGTTGTTCACATCCCAGAACAGCATCGATTTCAAACGCCTGTCGGCATCGTCGGAACCATCGAGCAGCATACCGAAACCGCCGTTGATTACCTCGCCCCAGCCAACACCGCCGCCGTTGTGGATCGACACCCAGGTAGCTCCTCTGAACGAATCTCCGATCACATTCTGGATCGCCATATCGGCTGTAAATTTCGACCCGTCGTAAATATTGGAGGTTTCACGGAACGGTGAGTCAGTACCTGAAACATCGTGGTGATCGCGCCCCAGCACAACAGGGGCAGATATTCTTCCTTCTTTGATGGCTTTGTTGAATTCTGCCGCAATTTTGATCCTGCCGCTGGCATCAGCATAAAGGATTCTTGCCTGTGATCCTACCACCAGCTTGTTCGCACGGGCTCCTTTGATCCAGTTAATGTTATCTGCCATCTGGCTTCGGATGTCTTCCGGTGCCTGCTGCATCAGTTCTTCCATTACATCTGATGCAATCTTATCGGTAATATCCAGGTCATCCGGATTACCTGACGTACACACCCAGCGGAACGGCCCAAAACCGAAGTCGAAAAACAACGGCCCCATAATGTCCTGCACGTAGGACGAATATTTAAAGTCAATTCCGTTTTCAGCCATCACATCGGCTCCCGCCCTGGAAGCTTCCAGCAGAAAGGCATTGCCGTAATCGAAGAAATAAGTTCCCCTGGCTGTATGTTTATTGATAGCCGCAGCCTGTCGCCTGAGCGAATCACGAACTTTTCCCTTAAACAATTCCGGTTGCTCTGCCATCATTTGGTTGGATTCCTCAAAACTCAGACCCGCCGGATAATAGCCACCGGCCCACGGATTGTGCAACGAGGTCTGATCGGAGCCGAAGTCAACAAATATATTTTCTTTGTCAAAGCGCTCCCATACATCTACAATATTACCCTCGAAAGCAATCGACACTACTTCTTTTTGTTCTTTTGCCCTTATCACCCTCACTACCAGTTCGTCCATATCCGTAATGATCTCTTTCACCCATCCCTGGTCGTATCTTTTGCGGGCCGCCTTCGGATTTACTTCGGCAGTCACCGAGATCACACCCGAGATATCGGCAGCTTTTGGTTGCGCCCCCGACATACCACCAAGGCCCGAAGTAATGAACAACTTACCTTTAAACGGATCTTCGCCAGGTTTAGCAACTTTCCGGGCTGCATTCATCACGGTAATTGTGGTTCCGTGTACAATCCCCTGCGGACCGATGTACATATACGATCCTGCCGTCATCTGGCCGTATTGCGATACACCCAATGCATTGAATTTTTCCCAGTCGTCCTGCTTTGAGTAGTTGGGAATCACCATACCGTTAGTGACCACTACCCGTGGAGCATCCTTGTGCGATGGGAACAAGCCCAACGGATGACCCGAATACATTACGAGTGTCTGTTCTTCAGTCATGGTGGCCAGATACTGCATGGTCAGCAGATACTGAGCCCAGTTTTGAAATACTGCCCCGTTACCTCCATAAGTGATCAGCTCATGTGGATGCTGTGCCACCGCCGGATCGAGGTTATTGGTGATCATCAGCATGATGGCTGCCGCCTGCTTAGTCTTGTGCGGGTATGCGTCAATCGGGCGGGCATACATTTTGTAATCCGGGCGAAAACGGTACATGTAAATACGTCCGTAAGCTTCCAGTTCGCGGGAAAACTCTTCCGCCAGCACTTCGTGAAACTTTTCAGGGAAGTATCTTAACGCATTGTGCAGCGCCAGCTTTTTTTCTTCAACCGACAAAATATCTTTTCTTTTCGGTGCATGGCTTACACTTGCATCATGAGGTTTTAGTGCAGGAAGCTCTGACGGAATTCCCTGCAATATGGCGTTTTTAAAATCCATTGTACATAAAGTTATTAAGACAAGGCAAAATTATAACAATTCAGGCAATTGGCGGGTAATTACAGCTACGCAAAAGCTAATAATTCTTAAATCTTTTCCTTTGAGTTTTTCAGAATATTGAACAGGAACTCGCGGGCACGGAACAGTTGAGCTTTGACGGTTCCCAGCGGAAGGTCCAGTTCTTCCACGATCTCTTCGTACGAATACTCTTTGAAATAGCGCAGTTCGATCAGCCTGCGGTAATGAGGTTTCAGTCGCTGTACCACATCGCGCATCAGGTCGATTTTCTGGTCTTTGATGAAGCTCTCCTCCGGATCAGGTCCCTGCGAAGGAATTTGCTGCGAAATGTTTGCCAGTGCATCGTCGCTGTCGGTTTTCAGCGTTACATCGCCTTTCTTTTTCTTCCGCATAAAATCGATGCAGTTGTTGGTGGCAATTTTAAACAGCCAGGTACTGAAGGCGTAATCAGGTGTGTATTGCTTTAAATTTTTAAATGCTTTGCCGAAAGCTTCAATAGTCAGGTCATCCGCATCATGCTGGTTATTGGTCATCTTCAGCATCATAAAATAAAGGGAATCCCGGTAATAATCAACCAGTTGTGCATAAGCCTGCTGGTCACTTTTTTCCAGGGCCCTTTTTATGAGCTCATGGTCTCGTTGTCCTTTTTCAGTTAAGCCTGCGTTCACTTCCATTGCATATGTTTAACAAATATGCTTCTAATAAATAAAATAAGCATTAAAAGTATATAAAAAACCTCCAACAGGGGCGAAATTATCAATAATTGCTTTTCTTTAAGCAGATCGCCTGCTTTTTTTTGCACAATCATTTGCGATATAAACCGGAGCAGAAACAAGCCTGCCAGGATGTAATACGCTTCTGAAATAAAAAGCAGGGTAACCAATAAGGCATAAAACAGCAACTGACTCAGGCTAAACAATCCCAACAGGAACTTGATCTTAGGTTTATAAAATTTTCCGGTTGTCAGGTGCCGTTGTTTTTGCCTGAACCAGGCGCGAAATGATTTTTCAGGATCGGAATAAACGAAGCTTTCAGGCGACAGCGCTACTCCTGTATTTCGTTTGTTGGCCACCTGACCTATAAACAGGTCATCATCACCGGAAGCAACACGGTAATGAGCTGTAAAACCTTTATTTTCAAAAAAGAGGGAACGGGTGTACGACAGGTTTCGCCCGACACCCATGTAAGGAATGCCTGCCAGCGCATACGAAAGGTACTGTACCGCCACCCAAAAAGTATCGTAACGGATGAACAGGTTGACCAGTCCTTTCTCTTTCCTGTAAGGACCATAACCGAGTACAACCTGTTTCCCGGCTGTGTAATTTTGTACCATGGAACTGATCCACTGTTTACTCTCCGGCCAGCAGTCGGCATCAGTCAGCAACAACAATTCATTGGCTGCCGATTTGATGCCAATCGATAAGGGGAACTTCTTTCCCTTAAAAAAATTCAGATCCTGGGTGATGTTCACCACTTTCAGGCGCTGATATTTTTTTTCGAGATCTTCCAGCAATTCCACGGTTTCGTCATCTGAAATATGGTTCACCACAACCACCTCGAACTCATCATAGTCCTGTTCAAGGATCATTGGCAGGTTCTTTTTCAGGTTTACGTATTCGTTACGTGCTACCAGCACCACCGAAACCGGTGGGGTATTTGTTTTCGTGTTATCCGTCAGCCTGTAGAATGCCAACCGTGTAAACAGCAGCCAGTAATAAGCCAGCTGGATCAATACTGCAGCTGCCAATATAATAATTAATACTGTCTCAGGTAATGACAGGTTCATGGTTTGGTCAGAGGAATGTACCAGACAAATTTAGGAATAATTAACGATAAATACGCCGGTGCAGATACAATCGGTTCTTTACAATCCGCTATCTTTGCCGCAATTACAAAAAAGCATGGATTTCAAATTAATAAAGACAGATGATAAAAGTTCGGCAAGAGCCGGTTTAATGGAGACGGACCATGGCCTGATTGAAACGCCAATCTTTATGCCTGTGGGCACCGCAGGAAGTGTAAAAGGTGTGCATATCCGCGATATTAAAGAAGACGTGCATGCCGACATTATCCTGGGAAACACGTATCACCTGTATCTGCGGCCCGGTCTTGACGTCATTGAACAGGCTGGCGGACTGCACAAATTTAACGGATGGAACCGGCCGATACTTACCGACAGCGGTGGTTACCAGGTGTATTCGCTGACACACCGCCGGAAACTGACGGAAGAGGGGGTTTTGTTTCACTCCCACATTGACGGGTCGAAGCATTTGTTTTCTCCCGAAGGTGTTATCGACACCCAACGGGTTATAGGGGCTGATATCATCATGGCTTTCGACGAGTGTACACCTTATCCCTGCGATTACGACTATGCTAAAAATTCGATGGAAATCACCCACCGCTGGCTCGGAAGGTGTGTGCAGCGTATGAACGAAACAGAGCCGAAATACGGTTATAGCCAGGCATTGTTTCCGATTGTTCAGGGCAGCACATACCGTGATCTGCGTAAGATATCGGCAGAAACGATTGCTGCACAAAATGCCGACGGAAATGCCATTGGTGGCCTGTCGGTTGGTGAACCGCACGAGATGATGTACGAAATGACGGAACTTGTGTGTGCCATCCTGCCTAAAGACAAGCCCCGTTACCTGATGGGTGTGGGCACACCGGAAAATATCCTGGAAAGTATTGCGCTCGGAATTGACATGTTCGACTGCGTGATGCCTACCCGCAATGCAAGGCACGGACTATTATACACCAGGAACGGGATCATGAATATGAAAAATGAAAAGTGGAAAAACGACTTTAGCCTGATTGATGAAGATGGAAATTCGTTTGTTGACACACAATATACAAAAGCCTATTTGCGGCACCTTTTTACAGCTAAAGAAATGTTAGGCGGCATGATCGCCAGTCTGCACAATTTAAGTTTTTATCTTTGGCTGGTACGCGAAGCACGCAAACATATCATTGAAGGTGATTTTGCCGAATGGAAAAGTATGATGGTAAAAAAAGTAACACAAAGGCTGTAACAATGACCAGGTCCTGATGAAGATCATCGACAAATATATCATTAAGAAATTTTTAGGCACGTTCTTCTATGCCATCTCCCTGCTGATCATGATCGTGATCATTTTTGATATCTCGGAGAACCTGGACAGTTTTATCAAGAACGAAGCGCCTTTAAAAGCTGTAGTTGTCGATTATTACATCAACTTCATTCCTTATTTTATCAACCTGTTCATTTATCTGTTCACCTTTATATCGGTGATTTTCTTCACCTCCAAGCTGGCCGGGAATACCGAGATTATTGCCATACTGAGCAGCGGTGTCAGTTTCAGGCGGCTGCTTCTCCCCTACCTTGTGTCAGCAGTTCTGCTGGCTATTCTTTCCTTCTACCTGGGGAACTTTCTTATACCCCAGACGAACAAAGCCAGGAGGATTTTCAAGAACCAGTACATGGAAAAACTCACCAAAGACAACGACAAAGACCTGCATCTGCAAATCAGCCCCGGCTCTTTTGTTTATGTTGAATCGTACTCAAGTGTTTTACAGGAGGGGCGAAAATTTTCGCTGGAAAAATTTGACGGCCAGAAACTGATATACAAAGTAAATGCTGCCAAGATCATTTATGATTCGACGGACGGTTCCTGGCTGCTGAACGATTATTACGAACGTACTTTTGACAGTACCGGGCAACATCTGTTCATAGGTAGTGAGAAAAAGCTTCCCGATATTCCGTTGAGACCTCTTGATATGTACAGGATAAAAGATCGATTTGAAGAAATGAACTTTTTCGAACTAAACGAAGTGATCAAACGGGAAAAAAGAAAAGGCTCAATTGCCTACAAAAAATATGAGATCGAAAAGCACAAACGTATTGCCGGACCGGCTGCCATCATTATTCTAACGTTCATCGGGGTGGCATTATCGAGCAGGAAAACACGCGGAGGTATTGGTATGCACCTCGGAGTGGGGCTTGCACTGACTTTCTCATACATATTACTGATGCAGATATCGACGGTATTTTCCACCTACGGAAGCCTTTCGCCTGTGGTAGCTTCCTGGATACCTAATATGATCTATACTGTAATCGGGCTTTACCTGCTGAAGACAGCACCGAAGTAAGGGATAAGATTTCTGATTACCTGCTGGCTATCCGTCAACCTTCTGACCGTATAACTTTCCTTTCCACCCATTTGCGGGCATTTACAAAGGCTTCTAACCAGGGGGTGACTTCATCGTTTTTCCGCTCGGCATATTCAGGCCACTGCCACGGATAGAAAGAGCGTTCGAGGTGCGGCATCATCGCCAGGTGACGCCCGTCGTTGCTGCAAATAGCCGCTGTGGCCCAGTCGGAACCATTCGGGTTTCCGGGATAGATATCATAGCTGTACCTCATGGCCATATTGTATTTGTCTTTGTAATAGGGGAAGCTGAATTTTCCTTCACCATGCGCCACCCATACGCCCAACCTTGAGCCGGTGAGTGTTTTCAGCATAACAGAATTGGTTTCCGGAATATCCACGTTGACGAAATTCGACTCGAATTTACCCGAATCGTTATGCAGCATTTTCGGTTTCTCGGGATGTTCCGGGTAGATCAGTCCGAGTTCCACCATCAGCTGGCAACCGTTACAGACACCCAGACTCAGCGTGTCGTTACGCGCATAAAAATCATCGAGTGCTTTTTTAGCTTTCGGGTTGTACAGAAAGGCACCGGCCCATCCTTTGGCAGAACCCAGCACATCGGAATTGGAGAAACCGCCTACAAATACGATCATATTTACTCCCGAAAGGTCTTCCCTCCCGCTGATCAGGTCGGTCATATGCACATCTTTCACATCAAACCCGGCAAGGTGCAGTGCGAAGGCCATCTCCCGGTCTCCGTTTACCCCTTTTTCACGAATAATCGCCGCTTTGACACCGCTTTTGCTGCGCCGGCTCTTTTTAAGCCCGTAATCACTCAGCCTGCCGGTAAAATCAGGTGAAAAATAATAATCTAGCTCCTGTCTTTTATAGTTCCTGAACCGGCAGTGGGCATTCCCTTCGCCGCTTTGTTTCCGGTCGAGCATAAACGATGTTTCGAACCACACATCACGCAAACGGTCAATGTCGAACACATATTCTTTTTTATTCTTCTGCAGCTTAATAACAAAATCGTTGGTAACGGTTCCGAGCACATGGTATGACAGCTTATTTTTTTTCAGCTGTTGCTCCACTTCCTTATCGCCTGCCTGGATCACCACCCCGGGTTTTTCGCTGAACATCACTTTTATCAGGTCTTTCTCCGTAAAAACATCCAGGTCCAGGGTCATGCCCATTTCGTAGTTGGGGAAATTCATTTCCAGCAAAGTAGTTACCAGCCCGCCCGCCGAAACATCGTGCCCGGCTAATATTTTGCCCTTACTGACCAGTTGCTGTACTGTATCGAAAGCTCTGGCAAAATAAGATGCATCTGTTACGTCAGGTACGGTTGTCCCCAGGCTGTTCAATGTCTGGGCAAAACTACTTCCGCCTAAGGCAAATCCTGATTTTGCGAAATCAACATAGATGATCTTTGAGCCTTCTTTTTGTTT
>QMPO01000081.1 GCA_003648625.1 Bacteroidota bacterium | reverse complement strand
GCATTTGATTATAGTGATTGTATCCTGGAAAAAATGGTGACCATTCATAATTTTGCTGCAGCTGTTGTCGGCAACTCAAGGTACGGATGGTTTAACGAGGGACAGACCGAAGGACCGGCCGCCCACCTGCACCGTGAAATGGTGGACGCCATGTTTAATGAGCAGATCGCGCAAATAGGAAAAGCCTTTATGGAAAGTAAAATTCAGACTACCCCGTGGGTGGAAGCTCCCGGCCAGCATGAAGAAGGTGCTTTACGGTGGAATTTTTATGATATCAATGTACTGGGCGACCCGGCTATGAGTATCTGGAATGACGAACCCATTGACATTAACGTGAATTATCCGGCCGAAATACCAGTCGGCACTCCCTCTATTAATGTAACTGTAAGTTCAAACGGCGAACCCCTGGAAAATTTCAGTTGCGTTATTATGAAAGACGGTGAATTGCGTTCGCTGGCCACAACCGATGAGAACGGGGAGGCTGTGATGGTATTCAACCCGACAGTGGATGAAACCGGTGAAGCATCGCTCATCGTTAGCGGCTACAATTGCCTGCCCGACACCAGCGATATTATGTTTATTCCTGCCGAAGGGGCCTATGTGGTGTATGCCGAGAGTGAGATTGACGATGTGCTGGGTAACGGCAACGGAATGATTGATTTCGGCGAACAGATCTGGCTGAACACTGCCATCGAAAACGTGGGTGTAGTTACCGCATTTGGCGTAGAAGCTACGCTGAGTTCAGAGAGTATGTGGGTTAACCTTACAGACAACAGCGAAACATACGGCGATATAGATGCGGGTGAGGTATTGACAAATGAACATGCCTTTGCGTTCACTGTTGCCGATAATATTCCCGACCGGACTGTTCTGGATTTCGTCCTGCAAACTACCGATGGCAACGAAACATGGACCTCTGGTTTCCAGTTAAGTGCCAATGCTCCGGAACTTGCCTCCTCGGATATGACCATCAATGACGATATTTACGGAAACGGTAACGGCCAGGCTGATCCCGGAGAAACCCTGACATTTACGTTTACCGTTACCAATATGGGGCATAGCGCCTGTACAGGAGCCGTGGCAACTATCAGTTCCGATAACTCACAGGTAACGTTTGACAGCAACACATTCGAAATTGGCGACCTGGGAGTAAGCGGTATGTCGGAAGTTTCATTTACTGCCAGCATCGATGAAAACACCCCCCCGGGTACTTCGGCAGAACTGCAACTGGAAATGGCCACAGGAGCCTATTCGTTTACCGATGTTTACTTCTTCAGCATCGGTTTAGTGATGGAAGACTTTGAAACAGGAGATTTGACAGCCTTTGACTGGAACAGCGGCGGGAATGCACCCTGGTTCGTAACTGACGAAGCCCCCTATGATGGTGACTACTGTGCCCGGTCAGGAAATATTTCTGACAACCAGCATTCAGATCTGACGATAACACTTGAAACGATGGGTGAAGGTGACATCTCATTTTATCATAAAGTGTCATCCGAGGACGGCTACGATTTTCTGAGATTTTATATCGGTGTTAACGAAATGGGCGATTGGTCTGGCGAGTCTGATTGGGAATATGCCAGTTATCCCGTTACGGAGGGCTACCATATTTTAAAATGGTCGTACGAAAAAGACATGAGTGTTGCTGGTGGTAGTGACTGCAGCTGGCTCGACAATATTGTATTCCCGACCACCACTACCATCATTAGTGTGGAGGAAAACATACCTGACGATGAGGTAATAATCTATCCGAACCCGAACAACGGCACATTTTATCTGAATTCTGCCTTGTTGAGACAGGCCGCTGAAGTTCAGGTTTACGACCTCAGCGGAAGGGTGCTTTACAGGCAGCAGGTAAACAATCCGTCGGGGGTGCTGCAGATTAGCCTGGAAAAAGCACAAGGGCTTTATTTTGTCAGGATTCAAACACACAAACAAGTACTCGTAAAAAAAGTAGTGGTGCGCTAATTGCATTTGCTTTTATTACGGCCTTACCGTTTCGGATTGATGGATTCATGTGCATCAGCCGCACTTAAATCCTATTGATCCTTCCTTTTTATGTACTCTGTGTTTAGTGGAAAAGAGATCGCTTTTTCTTAATTTTACGAATTTGTTGTATATTTGAAAAGTGACGCGTTTAGTTAATGCGTTGATATTGAAACCCTGAAAAGTAAACAATTATGAACTCAAGCAAATTTCTCCTGAGTGCTTTCCTTGCTTTTTTTTTCTGTTTCAGCGGAACAGCACAGCCGGATACTATGTCTGAACCTGTCGGGGCAACCACGCCGGAAGAACTAAAAATGAATATTATCAAATTCAACCTCGTTTCTCCTGTTTTTCTGAATTTCAGTCTTCAGTACGAACGGGTGATCAACAAATTTTTGTCGGCTACGGTAACCGGACGTTTTATGCCTAAATCAACCGTGCCGTATATCAACTCTTTTTACAACGATATTTTCGGGAGCAGTGATCCGGCTATTGAAGAAGCGTTTAAAGGGATGAAAATATCCAATTACGGCGCCTCGGTTGAGCTGCGGTTTTATGTGGGCAAGAAAGGCTACGGCAAAGGATTTTACATTGCCCCCGCTTACCGGTTCAGCCGGATTGAGATGAGCCACCTGGTATTTGTTTACAACGATTACCCCGGCATTGAAGAAAGCCTTACGTTTTCGGGGTACTCCAACGCCACTATGGAGGACTTTTACTGGGAGCACAGTGGTTTCTTGGCAAATACATCACCCTCGACTGGTGGTTTTTCGGCCCGCTGGCCGGGGTCCAGAATGCCGACGTAGCCGCTGCATCTTCGTATCCTTTATCGCCCAACGATCAACAAATACTCAAGCAAAAACTGGAAGACTGGGACATGCCTTTGACGGATAAGACCGTAGAAGTGAACGCTCATGGTGCCTCGCTGGGTCTGCACGGCTGGATGTTCGGTTATAACTTTGGGCTGGCGCTGGGGGTGAGGTTTTAGGAATTCTCCAATGTAAATAGAATATTTAGCACTTGTAAGCAACTAAAAGTTTAGATACAAACAACAAAAAAACCCCGAAAGCTTTAACTTTCAGGGTTATCCAGATTAATTTAGTGGTACCACCTGGAATCGAACCAGGGACACACGGATTTTCAGTCCGTTGCTCTACCTACTGAGCTATGGCACCCTAAGTTTGGGACGGCAAAATTAACTATTTTTTTACTTTATCAAAAAAAATCTTAAAATCTTCGCCTTATTCTGTTTCATCCGCTAAATTTGCCCCTTTGTATAAAGAGCTCTCATGAAATTAATTATCGATATTGGTAATACACGTGTTAAAACAGCTTTGTTTGACGATTCCGGTATCGCCGAGCTTATAACTATTGAAGATCTTTCAATAGACTTCTTAACTGAACTTTTCAGCAAACACAAAAACATCCGTTCTGCCATCATGGCCAGTGTGCGCGAGGTAAAACAGGAAATAACGGGCCTTCTGTCGTCCAAAACCCGTTTCATATGGCTGGATGAAACCACTCCACTCCCTTTTGTCAACAAATATGCTACGCCAAACACGCTGGGTAACGATCGTGTGGCAGCCGTTGCGGGAGCTTCGAGCCTGTTTCCCGGACAAAATGTGCTGGTCATCGATGCAGGCTCATGTATCACGTACGACTTTATCAATGCAACCGGCGAATATCTCGGCGGGAGCATCAGTCCGGGCATCAACATGCGGTTTTTGGCCCTCAATTCGTTCACCGGAAAACTGCCCCTGATCAATTTTGACTCCGGCCGGCAAGCCAAACTTACCGGAACCGATACCAGAGAATCTATCTTATCTGGCGTGCAAAACGGTGTATTGCAGGAAGTTGACGGAATTATCAATGCCTACAAACAACAATATAGTGAGGTAAATGTGGTGGTAAGCGGAGGCGATTATAAATATTTTGATAAATACTTAAAAAATAACATCTTTGCATCCCCAAATATTGTGTTAACGGGATTAAACAGAATCCTTGATTTTAATGAAGAAAACTAGCTATTTAATTCTTTTTCTGGTCGTCTTTTTCAGCCTGGCAACATCGGCACAGCAGATAAATTCACCTTATTCAAGGTTCGGACTGGGACTGCTGCACGGTGAGAACACACATACCCGGATTATGGGCATGGGGGGACTTGCCATTGGCGTGGCCGATCCAACCCTGATCAATCCGGGAAATGCGGCTTCGTATGCCGTATTCGACTCCACCTCTTTTCTGTTCGAGATCGGCCTCAACAGCAATATCACGGGGATGTCAACTGATTTTCAGTCGGAAACATCAAGTTACGTGGGGCTGACCTATATTATGTTCGGGTTTCCCGTAACCAAATGGTGGAAAATGGGATTGGGTATGCTGCCGTACAGCCAGATAGGCTATAACGTGAAAATTTTTATCCCTGTCGGAAATTTCAGCAATGTGGTCAATTCGATCGAAGGCGATGGCGGGCTGAACCAGTTTTTTATTGGTAATGCGTTTAAAATTGGTAAAGACCTACGTGTGGGCGTAGATGCAGCTTATCTTTTCGGCAAAAGCGACAGAAGCAGTAAAATATATTTTCCCGATTCGCTTGAAATATTCGGTACAAAAACCTTAAACAGAATCAAAGGCGGCGATTTTATATTTGACTACGGGATTCAATATGATATACATATAAATTCTGGTAAGACGCTGACACTTGGTGTCATCTATTCAAACCGGTGGAACCTGAATGCAAAAACCGACCATCTGTCTTACACATTTACCGGAGGATTTGGGGATGCTGTAGAACATATAAAAGACACTATTTCATATCTACCCGAAGAAAAAGGAAAAATTATCATCCCGCAGCGGGCAGGGGCCGGAGCCACTTTCCGGCAGAATGGTATCTGGATGGTGGGATTTGATTTCGAATGGCAGAACTGGAGTAATTATACGGCTTTCGGCAAGTCCGACTCACTTGATAATTCTTATAGAATTGCTGTCGGTGGACAATTCTCACCAAAACACACAAGCATCTCTCCTTTGAGAAAACGTATAATTTATCGGGCCGGTTTTCGCTATTATGACTCATATTTATCTATCTTTAAGCACCCGATTAATGAATATGGCATAAGTTTTGGACTGACATTCCCGATGAGAAGATCAAGAACAACGATAGACCTCGGGTTTGAAGTAGGAAAACGGGGAACTAAAGTGGACGGGCTGATCCAGGAAACTTTTTTCAATATGTCGCTCGGATTCTCGATCCACGAGTCATGGTTCCATAAACGAAAATATCAGTAAAAAAACACATTAAAACCTATATACAAATGAAATTAAAAGTTTTGATAGTTTTAGCCGGATTAAGTCTCAGCCTGTTAGCTTCAGGGTCGGAATATCTTGACGGATTCAATCCGCAAAATGACATTCCTAAGTATGGAAACGACAGTGCAACATGTGTAGCAAACCTGTCGCTCTACCGTGAGTTTTACAAACAATGGAAACAGAGCAAATACACAAACGATGCTATTACTGATGCTACCAAATGGTGGAGTTGGGTATTTCAAAACTGTCCGCGGGCTACCGAAAATATTTATATCGATGGTGTCAAAATGGTCAAATACCGGATCAAAAAAGCACCTGACCCAGAAATAAAAGAGAAACTGATTGATACCCTGATGCTGATATATGATCAACGTATCAAATATTTCCCGTTACACTATAAATCAAAGAAGCCACAGGAAGGTGCCATCCTTGGCCGGAAAGGGGTCAGCCTTTACGAGTTCAAGCCTCAGGAGTACAAACAGGTATATGATATCCTGAATCGTTCTATCGAACTGGATAAAGAGAATGCTTCGGGACCCGTATATGTTTATTATTTCCGCACATTAACCAAAATGGCCACCAAAGGTGAAATAGATACAATTGCCGTTGTTGAGGCTTACGACCAATTAAGCGATTACATTGAGTTTAACCTGAAAAAATACAGAGAAGCCGGCAACGATAAAAAATTAGAACATTACGAAAATATCAGAGGCACGATCGAGAAGAACTTTGAACCTTTTGCCCAATGTCACGACCTGGTGCGTATTTACAATAAAAAGTTCGATGAAAACCCGGAGGATGTGGACCTGCTGAAGAAAATCGTTAAAATGCTCGACAAGAAAAAGTGTGTTGAAGAACCACTCTATTTTGAGGCAACCATCAAACTGTACGATCTCGAACCATCACCAGAATCTGCTTATCTGATAGGTAAAATGATGCTTAACCAGAAAAGGTACAAAGAGGCCATACCATATATGGAAGACGCAACCAAAATGGAGAATACGGAAAAAGTGGATGATGCCCTCATTTTCCTGGCACAGGCATACCGTGCTATGAATAATTTCCCGATGGCGCGTAAAAAAGCACTTGAAGCTGCCAAACTCAACCCCGACTGGGGCAAGCCCTATGCTTTTATCGGTGATCTTTACGTTATAAGTGCTAACGACTGCGGTAGTGATGACCTGACAAAAAAAGCACCCTACTGGGCCGCCGTGGATATGTACAAAAAAGCTAAGGCCGTTGACCCGGAGATGACAAGTGAGATGAATGAACTGATCAGGAGATACAGCCCTTACTTCCCTCCGGCAGAAGTATTGTTCTTTTACAACCTGCAGGAAGGTGATTCGTACGACGTGGGTTGCTGGATTAATGTGAAAACAACGGTACGGGCAGCTAAGTAGTTTGTACCTGCAACAACATAAAATGATTTCCCGTTTTCTAAAAAGCATCATCATAGGTTTGGCTCTGGTGATGCTTTTTTCGTGTGAGAACTCGCTGAAAACAATTCAGGAAATCACCAAAGAAGACACCCTGGCAAGTATGGCTGCTTATAATGTTCTTTATGAGCGGAGCGATTCAGGTTTTTTACAGGTAGTGCTTCGGAGTCCTTTAATGGAACAATACGACACCGATAGAAACAACCCGTATACCGAATTTCCGGAAGGATTCGAAGTTACATTTTTCGATAAGAGCGGCGAAAAAGTATCTTTCATCAGCGCCGAATACGGAGTTAATTACCGGAAAAAACAACTGTTGCAAGCCCGAAAAAATGTGATCGTTAAGAATTTTGACACCCAGGAACAGCTCAATACGGAGAATTTAACGTGGGATCAGAAAAAGAAAGTGATACATACCCACACATTTGTTAAAATCACCTCGCCCGATAACGTTATCTTCGGCGACAGCCTGTGGGCTAAAGAAGATTTTAGCTCACGCGAAATCTACAACATGAAAGGAGAAATAGAAGTTGATGAAGAAGATGATAATTAAGAGGGGATTTCCCCTATTATAAAATAATATGTATTTTTAACCATAGTTTTTTTATGAGTACCAACGAGTGGCTGATCATCATTATGCTGTTGCTTTCCGGTTTTTTCTCGGGGATGGAAATAGCATTTGTCAGTTCCAGCAGGCTCAAACAGGAACTCGATCTGAAACGAAAGATCCTGCCGGCTAAAATCCTGTCTATTTTCTATGCCAACCCATCACGATTTATCGGTGCCCTGCTGCTGGGCAATAACATTGCGCTGGTTATTTACGGTATCGCTATGGCTAAATTACTCGAGCCTGCAATCATCGACTTTCTGGCTCCATATTATCATTCCAAGTTTCTTGTTTTACTTATTCAAACCGTTTTATCTACCTTATTGATCCTCATTACTGCCGAGTTCATTCCTAAGGTGTTGTTCCGGATAAACCCCAATTCCATCCTGAAGTTTTTTGCCTTTCCGGTATGGGTTTTTTATATTGTTTTTTATCCGGTGATTCTTTTATTTATAGGTATTGCAGAGTTTTTGCTGGCTAAAGTTTTCCGCGTTCAGTTAAATAACAGCACGTACCGGTTTACTATGATCGATCTTGAAGAATATGTTAAAGAATACAACCAAATAGCTGAGCAAACAGAAGAGATCGACCAGGAGATGCAAATGATCCAGAAAGCCATTGAATTCAAACATGTGAAGCTCAGGGAGTGCATGGTGCCGCGTACCGAGATCAACGCACTGGAAATTAACGAAGATGTGGAAACGCTCCGGAATATGTTTACCGAAACCGGGCATTCGAAAATCATGATCTATGAAGACACCATCGACAATCTGATAGGCTATGTCCATTCGTTTGATATGTTTACAAATCCCGAAAAAATTAGCGAGGTTATCCGGAAAGCAGGTGTATATCCGGAAACTATGAATGCCAGCGACCTGCTTAATGAAATGATCAAAAAACATAAATCGATTGCCATCGTAGTAGATGAATTCGGCGGAACAGCAGGAATGGTAACACTGGAAGATATTATCGAAGAAATTTTCGGAGAGATCGAAGATGAGCACGACAAAGAGGAAATAACGGAAAAACAGGTGTCTCCCAAAGAGTTTATTTTATCTACCCGGCATGAAGTGGATTACCTGAATGAAAAATACAACCTGAATTTTGAAATTTCGGACGAATATGAGACCCTTGCCGGGTTTATTATTCATCATCATGAAAGTATTCCCGAAATTAATGAGCAGATAAAAATTCCCCCTTATTTGTTCACTATTCTCAAATCAAGCGAAAACCGTATTGAAGAAGTAAAACTCGAGATTACAGATTAACGTTTTTCATGTATCTGAATACCCTGTTGCAACCTTAAAAATTGCATATAACTGTTTGACATTAAATATAAATTGCAATTTTTTTTAATACTTGCGTTTACATTTGTACATTTGCACCTCAAAATTTAAAATTAAGGATAAATGGCTGTAATTGGAAACATTAGAAAGCATTCGACATTTTTGATCATTATTATCGGAGTTGCACTCGCAGCTTTTGTTTTGGGCGACTTTGCCAAAGGGCGCAGAGGGTCGCGGGAAGTGAACGTTGGAAATGTTGCAGGTGAGGATATTACCATCATGGACTTTAACCAAAGAGTTGAGCAAAATATTGAGAACACCAAACAACAACAGAAAAAAGTTCGTCTGACCACAGATGAGATTTACAGGGTTAAGGAAGACACCTGGAAGCAAATGGTTAAAGAGGTTTTGATGGATAAGGAATACGAGAGTCTTGGCCTGACGGTGACTACAGAAGAACTGTTTGACCTTGTGCAGGGACCGAATCCACATCCGTTGATCAAACAATATTTTACCGATCCTGAAACCGGCCAATATAACCGGAGTTTAATTCTTGATTATTTAAGAAATCTGGATAATATGCCGGCAGAATCAAAACAACAGTGGATCGCATTTGAAGAATACATCAGAAACGACCAGTTGAGTAATAAATATAAAGCGTTGATCAGCAAAGGTTATTATGTACCCGAAGCTCTGGCTAAGATGGCCTACGAAGATGATAACACAACGGCGCAATTAACCTATGTTGCCAGCCGTTATACCGAGCTGCCCGACAGCCTGGTTACTATCACCGATGCTGATTACCAGGAATATTACGATAAAAACAAGGAACTCTACAAACAAAAAGCTTCACGCGAAATTGACTATGTAACCTTTGAAATCAAACCTTCGGTAAGAGATCTGGAAGCAGCAAAGAAAACTATCGAAGAAATTTATGCGGAGCTTAAAACTACCCAAGATGTCGCACGGTTTGTCAACAACAATTCCGATACTCCTTACGACAGCACATGGAAGAAGCAGGGAGAACTGCCGGTACAGATCGATTCCATTATGTTCAATAGCGAAATTGGTACGGTTACCGAGCCTTATCTGGATAATTTCGTATTTACGACAGCGCGCCTGGTAGACGTTAGCAACAGACCTGATTCGCTGAAAGCAAGTCATATACTGATTGCTTACAAAGATGCTTTACGTGCTGATCCTAATCTGAGCAGAAGTAAAGAACAGGCTGAAAAACTGGCTGACAGTCTTTATAATGTGCTGAAAAGATCATCTTCTGATTTAACACAACTGGCCATTCAGTTTTCGGATGACGGCTCTGTTGCGCAAAACTCTGGCGATCTTGGCTGGTTTGCCGACGGACAAATGGTTTACGCTTTCAATGAAGCCGTAAACAACACCCGCATTGGAGATATTACCCTTGCCGAAACACCGTTCGGATACCATATTATTAAAGTGACCGGTAAAAAAGAACCGGTAAAAAAAGTGCGGGTTGGCATCATCAACAGAGAAGTTGTTGCCAGCAACGAAACCTACCAGAAAACTTTTGCAAAAGCTTCAAAACTGGCTTCTGAAAACAAAGACATTGAATCGTACGACAAAGCCGTTACTGAAAACAATTTAAATAAACGTACGGCCAACAACCTGCAGAAGATGAGTAACTACATTGCAGGATTGAAAAATCCACGTCAGATCATTCACTGGGCATTCAACGAAAATACCGAAGTGGGAAGCGTATCCTCCGTTTTCGATCTGGAAGATATGTTCGTTGTAGCAGTTCTTAAATCGAAAACCGAAGAAGGTTACCCCGACCTGGAAGATGTCAAAGAGAGAATCCAACGGTTTGTGACCAACGAGGTGAAAGGAAAAGTGCTTGCCG
>QMPO01000080.1 GCA_003648625.1 Bacteroidota bacterium | reverse complement strand
TTGGCGGTCCGCTCTTCAAGCATGCTCGAAGATGCTATGAATGAACCATTTGCAGGAATCTATGGTACTAAAATGACGCCGAATAACCAGCCTGATATCAACATCCGGTTTAACAAACTGGTGGAAGCAATCAAGTTTGTTTACGCTACCACTTTTTTTAAAGCGGCCAAAGATTACATGAAAGCTACTCCGCATAAAACCGAAGATGAAAAAATGGCCGTCATCATCCAGGAAGTTATAGGTAAAAGACACAACAAGCGGTTTTATCCCGAACTATCGGGCGTAGCACGGTCGCATAATTACTATGCTTTTGGTCATGCCGACCCGAAAGATGGAATCGTAAATCTGGCATTTGGTTTGGGAAAAACCATTGTTGACGGTGGTGTTTCCTGGTCATATTCACCAGCGTACCCCAAAGCTGATCCTCCGTTCAATTCTGTGAACGATATGCTGAACAACACACAGCGAACGTTTTGGAGTGTTCGAATGGACAAACTTGTAGCGTATGATCCGGTGAAAGAAACCGAATACCTCACCGAAGAAAATATTCATACTGCTGAAGAGGACAAAACGCTTCGCTTTGTAGCCTCTACGCTCGACAGCCAGTCGGGGCGTATTGTAATGGGTGTATCAAAACAAGGCCCGCGGTTGTTGAATTTTTCACCGATTCTCAGATTAAACGAAATTAATCTGAACGATTTGCTTATCGAACTTATGGATGTATGCGAAAAAAATGAAGGAGCTCCGGTTGAAATTGAATTTGCTATGACTTTTTCAGAGACAGGACCTCATAAATTCGGATTTCTTCAGGTCAGGCCTATGGCGGTGTCAAACGATATTGTTGAAGTGAGTGACGAAGAGATGGTTGGCGCACAGGTCTTGGCTTCATCTGATAAAGTTCTCGGAAACGGAACCAACAACCTTGTCAGAGATATTGTATATGTTAAGGCAGAAGCTTTCGATATTTTGAAAACACAGCAGGTTGTCAATGATCTGGAAAAAATCAACAAAAAACTTGTTACTGAAAACAGAGCTTATCTGCTCATCGGGTTCGGAAGGTGGGGTACCTCTGATGTTTCAGCAGGCGTGCCGGTAAACTGGGGTCAGATCTCAGGTGCCAAAGGCATTATTGAAGCTGCTTTGTCCAATGTAAATTTTGAATTGAGCCAGGGGTCGCACTTTTTTCACAATATTACTGGTTTCGGCGTCTATTATTTTTCGGTCCCATTCGAAAAAACGAAAACAATCGACTGGAAATGGCTCGGGCAAATGCCGCATCAAACAGAAACAGAAATGGTCAGGCATGTGCAACTCGAAGAACCTGTACTGATAAAAGTGGATGGGCGCACCGGAAGAGGAACCATCATAAAGCCTTAAGTTATGAGTAATAAAAAAAATATTGATGAATTATTGGGAGAACTTAAGGAGCGGGCAAAAGAACTCAACTGCCTGTATCAGGTTCAGGAGTTATTGAATAACCCGGAAAACTCTATTGAAGATATTTGCCAGGGGTTGGTAAGTGTGATACCTCCGGGTTGGCAGTACCCTGACATCTGTCATGTTAAAATTGAAATCCATAATAAAGTACTTGTTTCAGACGACTTTGTTGAAACTCCGTGGGTACAGAAAGCCGATGTGATTGTTCAGAACGAAAATGTGGGGCTTGTCTCGGTATATTACGGCGAAGAGATGCCGGAAATGGATGAGGGGCCTTTTTTGAAAGAAGAACGAAAGCTCATTAATACCATTGCTGAACGCCTGGGATTGCATATGATGCACCAGCAATTGAAAAGTATTTTTGAAAAACAGCACCGGAAAGAAAAAGAGCCAAAATCAGAATGGGTTGTGATACTCGATATGTTAAAGCAGACAAACCCGAAACTCATGACCCGGCTTTCACGGAAAATGCTGAATTATCTTTGCTGGACAGGCGTTAAAAAAGCAGAAGAACTGTTAGAGCACTTTAGTTTAACAGTCCCGGAAGAAGGTGAGTTTACGGATGATAATAAACCATTCAGAAAAAAAACTGATACGGAGCTCATTGAGTTGAGCTATAAAATTTTTGAAATAGCGGAAGTTTATCTAACACATAACAAAATATTAAACAGTATTCAGAAATGGACAAAAGAAGACCGTTCCGATTTTTTATCGAAAGTGTTGGAAAATATGGGGTCATCCTTTCAGGATATTAATAATGCCATTGAAAGATATCATCATCTGGCACCGCAAATGCTTGAGCTGTCGGAAGTAAGGGATAAAAGCCTGAGGGTTGCCATGATCAGGCGTATTCTTACCGACCAGTCGGATTATATAAATATAGCAAAGAAATACGCGGATATCGGTAGTTTTAACGATGTTATGGAACGTACCATTTATCCGACGGGAAGCCATGGTAAACTGGGGGGGAAGAGTGCCGGGCTGTTTCTTGCTCACCAAATCATTAAAAAACACCGGTCTGATTTCGAATCTTTTTCTAAAATCAAAGTCCCGAAAACGTGGTATATAACTTCGGATGGCCTGTTGAGTTTTATGGATTATAATAACCTCGAAGAGGTGATGGAGCAGAAGTATAAAGACGTGGGCCAGGTAAGGCAGGAGTATCCTTATATTATACAGTTATTCAAAAATTCATCCTTCCCTCCCGAAATTATGAAAGGCTTGTTAACGGCTTTAGATGATTTTGGGGAAGTGCCATTAATTGTCCGAAGCTCAAGTTTGCTCGAAGACAGAATAGGGACTGCTTTTGCAGGAAAGTATAAAAGCCTTTTTATAGCCAACCAGGGAACAAAAGAAAAGAGGCTTTTCGAGCTCACAGATGCGATTACGGAAATCTATGCTTCGGTGTTCGGCCCTGATCCGATCGATTACAGGGCAGAGAACGATTTGCTGGACTATCACGAAGAAATGGGCATTATGATCCAGCAGGTGGTTGGTACCAAAGTAGGCGATTACTTTTTACCGGTATTTGCCGGTGTGGGATTTAACCGGAATGAGTTTCGGTGGTCGCCCCGTATTAAAAGAGAGGATGGACTCCTCAGGCTGGTGCCCGGGCTTGGCACACGTGCTGTAGACAGGATGAGTAATGATTACCCCATTTTGATCGCACCGGGACAACCACAATTGAAAGTGAATGTTACCATTGATGAGGTTATAAGATATGCGCCCAAATATGTGGATGTTATCAACCTTAAAAGCGGCATATTTGAGACCATTACGTTTGAAGAACTCAAGAAGTCTGGGAAAGAATATCCTATGATTCATCACGTGGTGTCGCGGGTTACGCAGGACTTTTTGCAGCAAGTCAGCCCGATGGGAGTTGATTTTAATAATGATTTTCTGGTGGTTACTTTCGATGGGCTCGTGAACAGAACAGGTTTTGTTGAACAGATCAAGGATGTGATACAAGTGTTGAGTAAAGAGTACAAGAGTCCGGTGGATATTGAGTTTGCTCACGACGGCAAAGATTTGTATTTGCTGCAATGCCGGGTCCAGAGTTCGGGAATCGAATATAAACCGGCCACAATTCCCGCCAATGTTCCTTCCGACAAAGTTATTTTCTCAGCCAATAAATATATTTCTAACGGTTTTGTATCTGGTATCACCCATATTGTGTACGTGGATCCAAATAAGTATTGTGATCTGCCCGATTACGAAACGCTTAAAGAAGTAGGAAAAGCCGTTGGCAGATTAAACAAAATATTACCCAAACACCAGTTTATTTTAATGGGACCAGGAAGGTGGGGCAGCAGAGGTGATATTAAATTGGGTGTTAGTGTTACTTACTCGGAAATCAACAATACGGCTATGTTGATAGAAATTGCCAGGAAGACAAAAGATTACACACCCGATTTGTCATTCGGAACACACTTTTTTCAGGATCTTGTGGAAGCTAACATACGCTATCTTCCGCTTTACCCTGATGATGCCGGCGTGATATTTAACGAAGAGTTCCTGTTAGGGGCCGAAAACATTTTAACCGGATTTCTTCCCGATACAAAAAAACTGGAAAGCGTTTTATGTGTGATAGATGTTGCGGCATCAACGGACGGACAGGTGTTGAATGTGTTTATGAATGGCGAATCAAACAAAGCGTTGGGCATATTATCCGAACCTACAGAATATGAAGATGATGAATCGGTAGAATTAAAACTGGGTATTAGATCAGGTATTATTCAGGAGGATATTCACTGGCAGTGGCGGTTAAGAAACGTTGAAAAACTGGCGGCGCAGCTGGATCCTAAACGATTCGGTGTCAAAGGGTTTTATTTGTTTGGCAGTGTAAAAAATGCACAGGCAGGCCCTGCCAGCGACATAGACATATTAATTCATTTTGAAGGTTCCGAAAAGCAACGAAAAGACTTGGAATCGTGGCTGGAAGGGTGGAGCCTGAGTTTAAGCCAGATTAATTTTCTGAGGACAGGTTATAAAACGGACGGATTGCTCGATGTCCATATTGTTACGGACGAAGATATCAAAAACAGGGACAGCTATGCTATCAAAATAGGAGCCGTTTCGGATGCGGCAAGGCCGCTGCCGGTGGGAGCAGCCGTCAGGAAGCAGTAGGCCCTAGAGTAAAATCCGTTTTGCATCTTCGCAATTGTTTAAGTCAAAACTTATCAATGACAGTTCGGGTCCGTTGTGCGCCGCATTCATGCACAGGGTCTTTCCTATATGATCTTTCCACTTCCCTGTTATTGCAGTTGATTCATGAATATGCCCGTGCAGGGAAACATAAGGTTGACGCTCTTCTATGAACCTTTTAACGGCTATGCTTCCCACGTGTACATCCAAAGGAACGTGTTCAATGGTTTTTCCGTCAAGTGCTGCACGGTCAAGGTTTGTTTTGTAAGGAGGAGTATGAAAAAGAAAGATGCCTTTGGAGAGGTCGTCATCTCCGGTTAATAATTCCAGATCTTTTTTTATGGTTTTGTATTTGTTTTTTTTAATATCAGTCGGTACTGAATAGGAACCATCTTCAGGCGCGACACATCCGGGATCTACATACATAGATACATCGTATCTTTCCCAGTCTTTCAGCATGAACGGTGTGGGTGGCACATAAGCATATCCGTAAATTGTAAAATCGTGAAAAGGGATCTTTCTGTTATGGGCATATAGAAGCAAGCCTTCTGCATCAGCCCGGATAAATTCGTTTTCAACGGATTTTCCGTCATCGTTACCGAGAATTGTAAAGATTTGCGGATAGCTATTGCCCATTTCACTTTTTAGCTGCCGCAAATTAGTAAACAGATACTCCGTAAAATTTTCCAATACGTCCGCATTTGAAGTAAATGAATACAAACCGGAAGGTATTATATCACCACCGAGAAAAACTGCGACAGGCTCTTCCTCTCTGATACGGTTAAAAAGCTTTGTGTATCTCTCAACATTCCCGTGTAGGTCGGAGACAAAAAAGCAAAGGGACATATTAAAATAATTATTGATCCAAAGTTAGGATATTTATGATATAAGTTCTGAAATAAGAAAAGTTTTATTCATCATTATCTATTGACGTAATGCAAATTCTTACTTTTGTTACAACGAATAAAGAGTTATGATTCCGAGTAAACTGGATATATATACCCAAAAAAAATATTTCGAAGAACAATCGTTTACCACGCTGATGTTAAAGCGTATTTACAATGTGCTCATTATATCCAGTGTTTACGATGCATTTATTCTTGAGGAAGACGGGCGTATAGAGGAACAGATCTTCTACGAATACATGTCGCTGAACCTGCGGTACCCGCCGCGTTTTTTTAACGTGACAAGCGAAAAAAAAGCTATTGAGATACTGGATGCGGAAAGCATCGACCTGATCATCACTATGCTGAGTGCCGAGGAAAAGGACACTTTTCAGCTGGCCGACGAAATAAAAGCAAAATATCCTGACAAACCGATTGTAGTATTGACACCCTTTTTGCGCGAGGTGAGCCTGAAAGTGGAAAACCGCGAAGTCGGATCGGTTGATTATGTGTTCAGCTGGCTTGGGAATGCCGATATTTTACTGGCCATCATCAAGCTGATCGAGGATAAAATGAACGTGGAGCATGATGTTAACGCAGTAGGTGTTCAGACAATTATTCTTGTTGAAGACAACGTCAGGTTTTACTCCAGCTTTTTACCGCTGATATACAAGATAATTTTCAAGCAGTCGAAAGCATTTATGCGTGAAGGGTTGAATGAGCACCAGAAAATGAACCGCGCCCGGGGTCGCCCGAAAATTTTACTGGCCACAAACTACGAAGAAGCGCTTGAATTATATAATCAGTATAGGCATAATTTGCTTGGTGTTATTTCTGATATAAGCTTTAACAGGGGAGGCGCACGAGATACGGAAGCCGGGATCTCACTGGTAATGCACATTAAAAATGTAAGTAAATATACCCCTTTGTTGTTGCAATCTTCTAATCCGGAAAATCGGGCAAAGGCAAAAGTTTTGAGGGTTGGGTTTATTGATAAAAACTCAAAAACCCTGATGCGCGATTTACGCGAATTTATCATAGAATATTTTGCATTTGGCGATTTTTTATTTAAAGATCCTGAGACTAATGAAATAGTTGCAAGAGCTAAAAATCTGAAAGACTTACAGGAAAAGATCTACCAGGTGCCTGAGAGATCTCTGCACTATCATATTAAAAGAGACCATATTTCAAAGTGGCTAAGAGCCAGGGCATTGTTTCCTCTGGCTTCGTTGCTGAAACAGTTCACTACAGAAGATTTTGAGAACAGTCAGGAGATAAGGCAATTTATTTTCGATGCCATTGCCAATTTCAGAATCACCAAAGCCAGAGGGGTGATTTCGGAGTTTAACCGTGAATCGTTTGATGAATATTTTACCATCTCCAGGATAGGGGAGGGCTCCATAGGTGGTAAAGCAAGGGGGTTGGCATTTCTCGATTCGCTGATTAAAAGGAATCACTTATATAATTACTTCGAAAATACCCTTGTTACCATTCCGAAAACAGTTGTTATAGGTACCGACCTGTTCGACGAGTTTATGGAAGAAAACAATCTTTATAAGATAGCCTTGTCCGATAATAGAAGCGACAAAGAAATACTGGCAGCGTTTTTAAAAGCCAAGCTGCCCGACCGTTTAAATGAAGACTTACTTACTATTATATCACTCATTGATAAACCATTGGCCATAAGATCGTCAAGTTTACTGGAAGATTCACATTATCAGCCGTTTGCAGGTATATATAATACCTATATGGTGCCCTTCATTCCAAACGATTTTAAAAAAATGTTCCTGATGGTCAGAAAAGCTATTAAGAGCGTATATGCTTCAGCTTATTACGCAGATAGCAAGGCGTATATGCAGGCTACATCAAATGTGATTGACGAGGAGAAAATGGCGGTAGTGATGCAAACGGTAACAGGATGGCAATACGGAAGCAGATATTATCCTACAATCTCAGGTGTTGCACGCTCTATTAATTATTACCCGATCCCACCGGAAAAACCGGAAGACGGAACAGTCAGTATTGCCCTGGGACTGGGAAAATACATTGTTGACGGCGGGTTGTCTCTGAGGTTTTCACCAAAGTATCCGGAGAGAGTACTGCAATTAGCCACTCCGGAAATGGCTTTACGCGAAACACAAAAATATTTCTTTGCCCTGAATATGGAAATGGATATTTTTGATCCGGGTCCTGATGACAGCAAGGATTTATTGAAGCTGAACATCAAAGAAGCAGAAAAGGACGGGTCAATAAATAAAATTGTTTCGACCTATGATATGCATAATCATGTTATTCGCGACGGGTACAATTACGAGGGAAAAAAGCTCTTAACTTTTGCAGGTATCCTGAAACACAAAGCATTTCCTCTGGCGGAAGTATTACAGAAAATACTGCAGCTGGGAGCGCAGGAAATGAATAATCCTGTTGAGATTGAATTTGTGGTGGATCTTCACCCGAACGATGAAGGCCAGATAGTTTTCAGCCTTTTGCAAATAAGGCCGATAGCCACCAAAGATGAAACGGTTAATATTTACAAAGACCGGATCAAAAAGGATGAAGCCGTTATTATTTCCGGATCGGCGCTCGGAAACGGAATCATTAAGGATATCTGTGATGTGGTTTATATCCGTCCGCAAAGTTTTGATGCAGCGAAGAACGAGGAAACGGTGCAAAAGATTGCTGAAATCAACGAACAGTTTATCCAATTAAATAAAAACTACATTTTAATCGGACCGGGTCGTTGGGGGTCGGCTGATCCCTGGCTCGGAATACCCGTTAAGTGGCCGCAGATATCTAATGCACGACTGATCATCGAATCGGGGATTGATAATTACCGGATCGATCCAAGCCAGGGGACCCATTTTTTTCAGAACCTGACTTCTTTCAGGGTGGGCTATTTTACCATCAATCCATTTATTGAAGATGGTTATTACGATCTGGAGTTTCTGGACAGCCAACCGGCTGTTTTTGAGGATGAGCATGTCCGCCATGTTCGTTTTGAAGAACCTATGCAGATTGCCATCGATGGAAAACAGAATTTCGGAGTTGTCCTGAAACCCGGGAAAGAACTGTAGAAGAACAGTACTTTGTTATAACAACGAATTCTGTTTTACCTTTTCATCAGTTTGAAAGCGGAGGTCTCTGCCTGGTCTATTTTTATAAAATAAATCCCCGCGGGTAGCTTACGAATATCTACTCCTGTGACTGTACCTTCCAGTTTCCCTCTCATGACGGTTCTCCCTGCCTGGTCGGTAAGAACATAACCTGCTCCCATAAGTTCAGGGGCAACATCAATTTTGATCATATCCGTTGCCGGATTGGGAAAAATTTTCACATCTCTGTAATACTGATCATTGATGGAAGAAAAAATGTTAACTGTGTCAACATAAAAAACATCACTTTTGATTGAAAATGAAGTGTCTGATGTTACAGTGCTCCCACGAACTGAAAGTCCAAAATCCTGCTCCCATGCTGACAACTCAATATATTCCTGAATGTCTGTATTATCTAAAGCTGTTTGTGTTGCATCATCCAATTGCCATGAAATATGGGTGTCGGTAAATACGGGAAGATCTTCCGGAAAAACATTCGCATAGCTTCTGAATAGTAGGTTGTCTCTATTATTGTGATTGTCGATCACTTCAAACAGAAAGTTGACATCATCCGGGTCGGTTTTAAATGTGTAGCCGTTAATGTTGATGTCAATTCCATTGGGAGTATTATAATACCTGTAATCAGCTACCTCAGGCAGCGTATTATTATCTGTACATGACAAATCATAAGTGATCGTCCCGTAAATAGTGTCTCCAACTATAATGGAGCTGTTCAGCGCGTTTTCGGTATCATCAATGTATGTTACAACCCCTTTGATGTACAAAGAATGACTTTGCGAATAAATAGTCAGGCTCAAGAAGTTTAAAAGCAGTAATGACAAAAGGTATAGTAATTTTCTTTTCATTTTAATTTGGTTTTTAAGTTATCTACTCGTATGGCTTTTCGAATCCGCCCCGTTTTCTTATAGTGGTTTTCGGCTCCACTTTATAATATTAGGATAATAAAATATTAGATCTGAATGTGAAAAAAATTGGGTGCTCGTGCTTGGGGCCTGGTTACTTCTTTTTGTCGGCCGACAAATGTCGATTCAGATAACTTCCTGTAGCTTATTCTGACCGATATGTTAACCACGACAAGCATTTCTGTAACTGAAATTCTGCAGGTAAAGTTAGTAATTAATTTTATGAAACAAAACAGGAATGAGCAACTTTTAACTTGCGTACACTTTAACTAATGAAGATTGTATGAAAAAGAATCTTTATTTCAACAGGTTTGCCGTTAAACACGAATGAACCGGCAGCACACCAAGTATGTCTCCCGGTGTGAAACGGGCAAGTTTTTCCGTTTCCATCCGAATGATCCCATGCTCCTGTGAGACTGAAGAAACATAAGCTCCGGGTATTGGATCAGACCATCCATTTTCATTCAGACGAACAACATATCCGTAAATCTTCCTTCCGTTGTTGTCAGCCAGGTGCTCATTGGATAAATGGACAGCACCACCGTAGAGTATCAGCTCGTTTCTTTGCGGATAAACCGAAACCACAGGGCAGGCTACGACCACAGCTATATCATCAAAAGTGCAGGCACCCAGTTGGTATTGCATCAGGTCATAATACACAAAATTGCCCGGCCTGATCTCGTCAAAATCGTTCAGCTCATCTGCCAGACTGCATGAAGGGGTGTCGCCGTAGGAATTAATGATCTCCGGAAAACGGTGGATATACCTTTCTTTCCACTTTTTCATTGTCCGGGCGGTTTCATCCATGATGGACAGAATTTCATTCCGGTTTTTGGCATCATATGTATTTCCTGCATGAGTCAGAAATCCTTTAAATTCAAGCAGGTCTGATTTCCCGCAAGTCTCTGCTATTTTATCTGTTTCGTCAGTCTGTTCCGGTAATAGCCCGGAACGATGATAGCCGTTATCCAGTTCAATAAAAATGCCCGTAGTGTTACGAAGTGATTTTTTAAGTTCCGTTGCAGAGAAAGCAGA
>QMPO01000079.1 GCA_003648625.1 Bacteroidota bacterium | reverse complement strand
TTTTTTTTGCATCAATCTGTTTATTTGCATCCTCGTAGTTTATCCCCGATATTTGGTTTGCCCAGTTGCTCTGCCATGCGCCAGTCTTCACAAGCTCCCTGTTTATCATTCATATAAAATTTGATTTGCCCCCTGTTAGCATAGGCATCGGCATACTTTGGATGTATCTGGATGGCTTTTGTATAATCTTCAATAGCCTCTTTGTAGCGACGCAATGTAGCTTTGGCATTACCTCTGTTGTAATAGGCTTCAAAATTCTCAGGATAGTATTCAATCGCTTCAGTGTATTTGTCAATCGCTTCTTCATATTTTGTGTAATAGGCCAGCATAAGTCCTTCATTAACCAGTTTATCCGATTTTTCCGGATTTGGTCCGCAGGAACTGAACAGCAATACAAATAAAACAAAGACGATATTCCTCATAACAGATTTTTTACGCGAAGCGAAATTAAAGATAAATTCAGAATACGCAACAGTAAAAATCTGTCAGGTCTTTTCAGAACCGTAAGAAATGCGTATCTTCGGGTTATAATTAATTGGGTCATACACATACAAGCACACTAGATACTTTTGAGTTCAGAAGCAAAAAAAATATTAGTTCAATACTGGGGTTATGGAAGTTTCCGTCCCATGCAGGAAGAGATCATCGACTCAGTCCTGTCAGGGAAGGACACGCTCGCCCTACTGCCAACCGGCGGCGGTAAATCCGTTTGTTTTCAGGTGCCAGCGATGATCATGGAAGGAACCTGTATCGTCATCACGCCCCTTATCGCCCTGATGAAAGACCAGGTGACGCAGCTAAAAAAACTCGGAATAAAAGCAGGGGCAATATACACAGGCATGCACCGCGATGAGATTGAATCTGTTTATTCCAATTGTCTTTCCGAAAAGATCAGATTCTTATACGTATCACCTGAGCGATTGGAAAACAAGAGTTTCATTGATATGATGGCCCGCCTGAAAGTAAGTATCATCGTGGTTGACGAAGCTCATTGTATTTCGCAATGGGGATACGATTTCAGGCCTCCTTATCTGCGGATCGCCGATATACGGCAGTATGCTCCGAAGACGCCGGTACTTGCCCTTACCGCAACAGCCACACCTGCAGTTGTAGAGGATATCATGGCCAAACTGCGTTTCGCAGCACCGAATTTGTTTCAGTCGGGGTTTGAGCGGAAAAACCTGGCATACAACGTATATAAGGAAACCGACAAAGCCGGTAAACTGCTCCGTTTGCTCAAAGAGGAAAGAGGAACAGCTATTATTTATGTACGCAACCGCAGGAAAACAAGGGAGCTGGCAGACATTTTCAACAAAAACGAAATAAATGCCACCTTTTATCATGCCGGGCTGGATTCGAAAACCAGAGATGAACGACAAAAAAGCTGGACACTGGGACAAACAAGGGTAATGGTAGCTACCAACGCCTTTGGAATGGGCATTGACAAACCAGACGTACGCCTCGTTGTGCATTATGATCTGCCCGACTGCATCGAATCCTATTTCCAGGAAGCCGGAAGGGCAGGGAGAGACGGAAGACCTTCCACAGGTATCCTGCTGTACAATAACAGCGATATCACTAATGCTAAGAAACGATTGAAAGATTCTTTCCCTTCACTGAGTCTTATAAAAGATATCTACAACGCTTTGGGTAATTACTTCCAGATACCCGAAGGAAGCGGACAAGATACGGGCTTTGATTTTAACATATCAGACTTTGCCGGACAATATGGCTTAAACATTTTGGAAACATACAGTGCCATCAAATTTCTGGAGCGCGAAGGTTATCTGTTCTATGCCGAATCGGCAGGACAATTCTCTAAACTCTTCATCCCTTTAAACAAAACCGATCTGTATCGCCATATGGTGGAAAATCCGGCTGACGAACGGTTGATTAAAGAGATTCTAAGGTCTTATGCCGGCATTTTCAGCGATTACATCAACATCAACGAAACCCTGTTAGCAAAACGTGTTGAAGCAGACCGGAAAAAAGTGGTGGACAAACTGGTTGCCCTCAACAAAATGAACATCTTAAGCTATATTCCTATAAGGACCAAACCCCAGATAGTGTATAGCACTGAGCGTTTAAGTACGAAAAACATCCAGCTTTCCAAAGAAAATTACCACCACCTGAAAGATGCAGCTGATAAACGTTTGCAGAGTCTTCTTGACTTTATAACCAACTCATTGCAATGTCGCAGTATTCAGTTGCTTAGTTATTTTGGCGAACGCAAATCGAAACGTTGCGGAATTTGCGATGTATGCCTTGAGAAAAATAAAGCGGAGCTTAACGAATTAGAGTTCTCTGAGATAAAACAACTGATTAAAAACAGTCTTGCATCAGGGCCGCAACATCTTTACCAATTGATTTCCACTATTAAAGAGGATGAAGACAAGATTATTTCCGTACTCCGTTGGCTTATGGAAAATAACAACGTTGTACGGCAAAAAGATGACACCCTTATCTGGCACGACCAACTCAATATGAAGTTTGATTGATTGATTAATTTATTTACTTTGTAAAAAAACATACATATGCGTAAGATATTTTTAATCCTTTTTATTTCCACGGTTCATTTAGTTTTTGGTCAGGCCGAAAAACAATATATTTCCCTGGCTGTCGGGCCTTCGTTTACTCTGGACGATTTTGCCCGAACAGACATCAATGATTCGACATCGGGATGGGCTAAAACAGGTGTAGCACTGGAATTTACTTACGCATACCGGTTAACGCATAACTTTGGCTTACAGCTGCAGGTGAACTACAGCAGTAATAAATTTGATAATTTTGCCTACCGCGATGCACTGGATGCTGCTTACAACCTCGATCCTGATTCGCCTGACACCCTTTTCGTTGTTGAAAGTACAAGTAACTGGAGCAACGGCGGTTTACTCATCGGTCCATACCTTAGGTTTCCCTTGTCCGAATCGCTGTCGTGGGATATCAGGGCAACAGCAGGATTTTACGGTGTAAGTTCTCCGGATATTACACTCAAAGCGAATATTTCTTCGGGCGGTACACTCGAAGACTATTATCATAAAGGTGGCAGAGGCTATGCATTTGCGTACAGCGTCGGGACGGGATTTAAATATGCGCTTTCCAAGTATTACCTGATGCTGTTTGCCAATTATTATAAAGCATCGGTAAAGATTAAAGATGTTTCGGGCTGGGACTGGAATTCGGAACCATACGAAACAAGCTTCAAGCAAGATATTAGTTATATTTCCGTAACATTTGGTATCGGGTATTTCTTCTAAAATGAATCCTGGAAAACTTCCCATTTATTATTATCAACAAGCTGATGTGGTTGCGCTTGCCCGGTCTCTTCTGGGTAAATTTCTAATGACCAACATCGGAGGTGTACTTACCGGCGGTATCATAACCGAAACAGAAGCATATGAAGGTGTTACCGACAAAGCATCTCATGCTTATAACGGATTACGCAGTAAAAGAACGGAAACGATGTATCGCGAGGGGGGTATCAGTTACATTTATTTATGTTACGGCATGCACCACCTGTTTAATATCGTCACCAATATAAAAGACAAACCCCATGCGGTGCTGGTCAGAGGTGTTTTCCCAATGGTTGGTATTGAAGAAATGCAGAAAAGAACCGGTAAAAAGACTTCAGCTTACGAACTAACCAATGGTCCCGGAAAGCTTTCAAAAGCATTGGGTATAACCGTAAAATACAACGGAACAAAGTTAACCGGAAATACGATCTGGATAGAAGACCGGGGAATTATTTGCGGTGATTCTGATATTACCACCGGGCCGCGTATCGGCGTAGATTATGCTAAAGAAGACGCTTTGTTGCCTTATCGGTTCGTACTTAATTACAGCAATTATCTAAAATAAAAAACGCCCCATAAGGGGCGTTCTTTTTTTTTTGAAAGATGTTATTATCCAACTTTTTTGTTCAAATCAGCTCCTGCTTTAAATTTGACAACTTTTTTTGCTGGGATATTAATTTCTTTACCTGTTTGAGGGTTACGTCCTTTACGGGCAGCCCTTTTTGAAACGGAAAATGATCCGAATCCTACTAAAGCAACACGATCACCTTTTTTAAGGGCTCCACCTGTTGCACCAACAAAAGCATCTAATGCTTTTTTTGCGTCTGCTTTGCTGATTCCAGCACCTGCAGCCATTGCGTCGATTAATTCAGCTTTGTTCATTTTGAAAAAATTTTAATTAACAATAAAGGTTTAACGAAAACAAATATAGTGGTTAAAGTGTTAAAAGCAAGGAATAGCGCGGGAAATAGCACTAAAATGTTAATAAAACCGCTGATTTGTTAATAAACACCCCCTAAAAAGCACTAAAGAGCCCTATTTTAAACGGTTTTAACGGGTTTTTACTATAGATTTCTCCCGATAATTTCAACTCACAGAAAGGATGTTACCATGAAATCCCCTGAGAAAATCTTCTGTCTTCATTCTCTTTTTTCCCGGCAGCTGTAACTCCTTTATATATAAATATCCGCCTTCAACGGCTACTTTTAGCGTGTTACTTTTCTCAACGGAAACAGTTCCGGGGAAGGTCTGATGCGCTGAGATTTCATATTCCGATTTATATATCCTGGTCATTACCGGCTCATCGTCGCTTGTATTCAGGAAAGTAAATGCACAAGGGTACGGACTTAATCCTCTGATGAAATTATAAATATCTTCCGGCTTTTTGTTCCAGTCGATCCGGCAAAAATCCTTATATATTTTTGGCGCCGGATGCAATACTTCCCCCGGCTTGATCAGTCCGGACTGGTCAACAGGAGTAACCTCTCCTTTTCTGATTCTCTCAATGGTATCTACAACCAGTTGAGCGCCCGCTTGCATCAAACGATCATGGAGTGTTTCAAAATCATCTTTTTCGTCAATGGGGACTTGTAAACGGTCAATTATGCGACCTGTATCTATTTTCTTATCCAGAAAAAATGTGGTTACTCCAGTGACTTTTTCACCGTTGATCAGGGCATGGTTGATGGGTGCTGCTCCGCGATATTGCGGAAGCAAGGAAGCATGCAGGTTAAATGTTCCCAACTCAGGCATATCCCACACTGCTTCGGGCAACATCCGGAAAGCTACGACTACCTGAAGATCAGCCTTAAGAGCTGCCAGCTCTTCTAAAAATTCCTTGTTTTTTAATTTCTCCGGTTGTAAAATATTCAGATTTTGCGTGAGCGCATACTCTTTAACAGCCGAAATTCTGATCTTTTTTCCCCTTCCTGCCTCCTTATCGGGGGTTGTTATCACGCCAACCACATGATAGCCTCCTTCGATTATTGCTTTCAGGGAAGCTACGGCAAAATCCGGTGTTCCCATAAACACGATCCGTAACTGATGCTTTTCCATAAGGAGTAAAAATAAAAAAACCCGGCGACTTGATCGCCAGGTTTTTCATTTATCTGATAAAAGATTTAGTTTCTTTCACTTTTTGCCTCTGCCCGGGCAATGTATTTTTCGATCGACCGGCCTTCATTGCTCATTTTATAATCATCCTTAATGCGGTTATAAACATCCAGCGCCTCATCATAATTCTCAGTCAGTTCGTACACCTGTCCGGCCTTTAGTAAAAATAATGGAGTTGTAAAGTCGTTATCATCCTGACCTGCTGCTTCAAGGTAATAAGTGATGGCTTTATCGCTTTCACCTAATTCCATGTAAGCATCGCCTATAGCCCCTGTTGCCATCGGGCCAACCATATGGTCGTCACTATCGAAACTTTCCAGATACTCGATTGCTTTTTTGTAATCTCCTTTTTGAAGGAAGCAGATCCCTGCATAATAGTTTGACAGCTTACCCGGTTTAGTAAATGAATATTCGTCAGCAATATCAATAAATCCGAGACTGTTACCATCACCGTATAAAGCGCGGTCTAACGAATCGGACTCAAAATATTTTTGTGCCATGAACATCTGCTCCTGAGCATCAACTGTTTTTGGTTGCAGATAATAACGCTGAAAACCGAAGAAAGCAAGAATGAGGACAACAATTACACCAACAACAACACTGATGTATTTTTGATTATCAACAATAAACTGTTCGGTTCTTGACAGAGTACCTTCAATATTTTCTAATCTTTGATCACCTTTAATTTCCTGATCTTTTTTCTTTGACATACCTATGTATTTTGAGGTTGCAAAAGTATATTTTTCTTCTTAATAATGAAACCCTTCTGTATATTTTTAATTTTGCATAGCCACATTTTCCAAATACAGAGCATATTTAGTGGATATAAATCAGAAAAAAGCCCTTCTAAAATACTTTCAGGAGTTTATCACACCTGAAAGAAAAGCTTTGTTTGAACAAGTGCTTCAGCAACGTACACAGCACATTACCATTGTTCTGGAAGACATTTACCAGCCACATAATGCCAGTGCTGTACTGCGCACCTGCGACCTTACCGGAATTCAGGATGTTCATATCATCGAAAACCGGAATGAGTACAACGTAAATCCGGATGTCGCCCTGGGTTCTTCCAAATGGCTCAACCTGTTCAAATACAACCACAAAGAAAACAATACCCTGAAAACATACAATGAGCTCAGAAAAAAAGGGTACCGTATTGTAGCCACTACGCCACACAAAGATGCTTATACTCCCGAAACGATACCACTGGAAGAAAAAATGGCCTTTGTTTTCGGAACCGAATTAAACGGGCTTACGGATGAAGCTATAGAACATGCTGATACGTATTTAAGAATACCGATGTACGGTTTTACGGAAAGTTATAACATTTCTGTTTCGGCAGCACTGGTCCTGTATACCCTTACGAACAGGTTACGAGATTCAGAAATACCCTGGCAGATAAAGAACGAAGAAAAAACAGATATTTTGCTGGAATGGTCGCGCAGAACAATAAAAAGAAGTGATGTGCTGGAACGGCAATTTTTCCGGAACCTGAATTCGTAAGACAATCGTTTGCAGTATGCGGTATTTTTGATAACTTTACGCCAAATAAATTTTCAAAAATATTCAGTTATGGGTAAAGGAGATAAAAAGACCAAAAGAGGTAAAATAATTGCAGGCACATACGGTGTAAGACGAAAGAGAAAGAAAAAAGACAGGAAACCTGAGGTTGAGGCAGTAAAAAAAGTGCCGAAAAAAACTACAAAAAAAGCTGAAGAACCGGTAACCGAGGAGAAAAAGAAACCTGCTGCAAAAAAAACTACTGCTAAAAAAGCAACAACTACCAAGAAAGCCACAACCACAAAAAAAACAACTGCTGCTAAAAAAACAACGACCACTAAAAAAACCACAACTACAAAAAAAACCACTGCCAGTAAAGCAAAAGATGTAAAAGAGGAAAAGCCGGCTGAAGCTCCTGAAGCAAAAAAAGAAGTGAAAAAGAAAACCACTAAGAAAAAAGAAGAGCCACCTAAAGAAGAAGATAAAAAAGAATAATTTGGGTTTTCAAAGAACTAAGAGCGGGGTTACCCGCTTTTTTTATGCGCTAATTCTTCTATGGCTTTTTTATATGCATCTCCCCTGTGTTCAAAATTATGAAACTGATCGTAGCTGGCTGCTGCCGGTGAAAGCAGACAAATGCCCGATATGCTTTTTTGTAGTGCATAAGCCACTGCTTCATCAATCGTTTCCACTTTTACAAGGGATTTTTCCGAGTGTATTTCCTGAAAAATACGGCGCATCACCTCCCCTGCTTTGCCCATGAAAAGGAAATACTCTACATTACTTTCATCCAATGTTTGTACCATCTGCCGGTAATCAAGACCCCGGTCATAACCTCCCAGGATCAGCGTTTTTACCTGTCCTAAGGCTTCTACAGCCGCCAGAGTTGATTCCGGTACCGTTGAAATACTGTCGTTATAAAAATCGATGCCCCGATAACTCCCCGTAAATTCCAGACGATGCGGTAACGACCGGAACGAAGACACATGTTCAAAGGCTTCTTTTTCTTTAATCCCGTATTGATTAACTGCTAATATTGCTGCCAGAATATTCAACAGGTTATGTTTCCCTATCAAAGCTTTACGATCGGCACTCACTGTAAATAACGCTCCCGAACCAGGGAATACCAGCTTATTTCCATCCACCCAGGCAGCCAGTCCCTTCTGTTTTTCTGGCCCGAATAATAAACTTTTTCCCTTGGTCTCCGTCGCAAACTGCTGATGTATAATGGCTATATCTGTTGGCTTTTGATAGTTAAGGATGTTGTTTTTTGCCTTCCGGTAAGCATTAATATTCTTAAAATGATCAAGATGTTCGGGAAAAATATTCAGCAGCACAGCTACACGGGGTGCGTGTTTGACATGTTCCAGCTGGTGTGCCGACATCTCGAAAACAATCAGTGTGTCATCATCAATTTGTGCCACCATGTCAAAAGGCGGTATGCCGATGTTGCCGAGCAACAATGCGTTTTTACCCGATTCTTTTAATACATGATGTATGAGCGATGAGGTTGTACTTTTTCCTTTGGTTCCCGTAATACCGATGGTTTGCTCGCCGAAATATTCTAAAAACAAATCCGTTTGCGATCTTAAGATCAATCCATCTGAAGGTTTCTCGATTTTTACACCAGGCGATTTGATAATAACCGAAAAGTCTTCCAACACAGACTGGTAGTCAGGTCCGGTATAAAAAACCACTTGCTTATCCTTTTCAAACACCTCCATTTCCCGTAGCAACTCATTCCTGTCTGCAATATGCAGCTGTACATCAGGATAGATCTCCCGAAGTAAGCGGTAGCCTGACTGCCCTTCTTTGCCAAAACCGAGGATCAGTATTTTGGGATCATGCCCGAACTTACTTTTCAGAAATATCCCAAATCGCTCCGATACTGGTATATTTAAATGTTTTATCAGTACTTTCAAAAAGGGTGCAGGCAGCAAATGAAAAAAGTTAAACGACTGCATCAGTTCATCAAAATGCTTCTTTCCGCGGACAGGGAACTTATAATTTTTCAGTAGGGCCGGAAGATTATTTTGTTCCGTTCCGCCATAAACAGCATCAATGGCCGTATTGATTTCGTCCGGTGTACCCACGCACTCAAACGGTTTGACAGGCAATGTTCCCGTCAGTTCATCAAAAGTGTTTTTCAATGTTGTATCTTCCAGTAACTCTCCGTGAAAGATCTCCTGCAATTTTTCTTCCGTAACAAAGGGCGCTAAAATGATCCGTGTAAATAAACATTTTGGGCATTTGCCACACCAGGTATCATTTTTACTTCCCACATTGCAACTGCGAAAACTGTCGAAATGTTGCGGATACCGTGAAAACAATTCCGCGATCTGCAGTTCGTTCAACGGGCGCAGAAAGCTGAAATAAGCCAGTTTAGGATGGATGTATTTACGGCAGTAATTGGCAAAGTCCTGTTCAAACTCAAACGATTTGGAATATTGATGGTTGATATTTGTTCCCGGAACCGTGCTCTCGTTGGCACTGTTTTCATTCGACAAGGCTACATATTTTGCTCCCGTGGCCACAGCTGCCAGCGCGTTTACAAAGGCAAGCAAAGCGGAAAACGGTGTATGGCCATTTAAAAATCCCTGTGCATTCAGTTCCAGCATGAGCGGGTTGAGCTTGCGTTGCACCACAACCGATTGCTCCATATCGTAACCGGCAACCTCAACCGTCCTGATACTGGCATCCCGCGGATTGAGCATCACAGGATAAATGTCAAACGATGTGTTCTTCAATAATTCCAGGGTCACCACCGAATCTTTTCCGCCGCCTACAGGTACCAGCACTTTTTCTTCACTCAACTTCCTGCTGACTTTGACAGGCATAGTTCCTTTTGACTCGATCTGCATGAAATTATTTTCATCAGGGCTGATGCCGTTTAGGTAGAAAAATTCACCCAAACCATTGAAGTACAATTTTTTCCACCAGTCAACCTGATCTGTTGTAAGCTGATGCGGTTCGATGATTACCTGCGGCGAGCAGGTCAGTTTCCAATAACTGATCAATTCAATCATTCCGATATGAAACACAAGGTTGTTCAAATCGTCGCCGGACAAATCTTCCAGATGATAAAAGCTTCTGTGAACAAGTTTCAGTGAAGGTATAAACGTGTATTTTCCTGAAATATCAAAAGTAAAGCTGAGGTGCAGATCACCGTCTTTTTTTTCGTAAGCATAATTTACATACCTGAAATATGGAAACCGTTCGCGGAATTTTTTATATTTATGGTGGTCATTTTGGCGCATCAACGGGATGGTATGTTTTTTGTAAAAAATCATGTAAAAGTAAGGTAAATTCCTGCATTAAGAAATGAAAGAATATGAACGAGCTCGATAAATTTTTGCGGATACGGAGTAATAATGTAAAACCGGCACGGGGCAGGCTTCTGCTGTCGGAACCATTAATGGGCGATTATTTTTTCGGCCGTTCAGTAGTATTGCTTGCCGAACACAGTGAAGAAGGGTCGTTCGGTGCTATCCTGAACAAACCTGTGTCAGCGGGCTTTAACGATGTGGTGAAAGACTTTCCTGAGTTTGATGCACCGGTGTATCTGGGTGGCCCCGTGGATACAGAAAACCTGTTCTACATCCACACTAAAGGCGACCAGATGGAAGACAGTATGGAGATTGTCGACGGCCTGTACTGGGGTGGCGACCTGGAAACGCTGAAAGAGATGATGTTGCTCAAAA
>QMPO01000078.1 GCA_003648625.1 Bacteroidota bacterium | reverse complement strand
TACAGCATCACCGATGAACAGGGGAAAATTGTCTTGCTGCACGACCGCGAAGAGCAGGTGTTCAGTTTCGATCTGTGTTCAGTGAAACCTGGTTTCCGGGAGCTGTGCGCACCGGAAACCGTAGTTGAACCAATCCCGGTCAGGAACAAGAAAGTCTCTTAAAACCGGAAGATAATTTTTATAGCAATGCCATTGAATAAAGTGGGGCGAAAGAATTTGCGCGGGAGCGGTTATTTATTGAAGTTGTTTAAAGTCGAACAATTAATTACAGCTTATCATTTTGTAAATCAGAAAATAAATATCTTTTTTTATGAACCCACCCCTGCACCCCTCCAGGGAGGGGAACAAAGGAATTTATTTTCTGATTTACACCAAAATATATGTTTTGTAATCATATGAATAACCATATAACTTTAAACACCTTCATTATAATATTTTGTGCAAAATGACACATTTACAAGTATAAATTATACATATTACAAGTAGAACTTGGAAAATGTATAAATTTATTGTACGTTTGTTGCATGTTTATAAAAAGAGAAATAGAAAAAGAACTATTAAGTTTAATGGAAGATTATCCTGTTGTTACCATAACAGGGCCTCGGCAATCAGGAAAAACTACACTTGCCAAAACAACTTTTCCGGGATATAACTATTGTAACCTTGAAAACCCTGAAATCAGGCAATTGGCAGAGAATGACCCAAATGCATTTTTCACAAGTTTTTCGCAACCTCTGATAATAGATGAAATTCAAAGGGTTCCTCAATTACTATCATTTATCCAGGTAATTGTAGATGAGAAAAACAAAAAAGGCCTGTTTTTACTAACAGGAAGCCACCAACAGTCGTTACGTGAGGCTGTATCACAATCTCTGGCAGGCCGGACTGCTTTGCTGCGTTTATTGCCATTTTCAATAAAAGAACTGCTTTCAGCAAATATTGAATTAAATAGGGATAAGTTAATATATACCGGTTTTCTACCCGGGATTTATGATAATAAACTTAATCCGACCAAGGCATACAGAAATTATTTTCAAACTTATGTTGAAAGAGATTTGAGGCAATTATTACAAGTAAAGAATCTTTCGAACTTCGAAAATTTTATTCGTTTATTAGCCGGCAGAGTTGGACAGATATTAAACCTACATGCACTTTCTGGTGATCTGGGGGTTTCTGCAACTACACTAACTCATTGGTTATCTGTATTGGAAGCCTCTTTCCTCGTGTTCAGGTTGCAACCATATTTTGAAAATTTCGGAAAACGATTAGTGAAATCACCTAAATTATATTTTACCGATGTTGGACTTGTCTGTTATTTATTAGGGATTGAGACTCCGGAACAAGTAACACGAGACCCTTTGATAGGAGGCCTTTTTGAAAATATGGTTGTACTAGAAGCCGTAAAAACCAGATTGAATAAAGGATTTGATCCAAACTTATTTTACTTTAGGGATAATAACAAAAATGAAGTTGACCTGATTTACAAAAAACAAAGAATGCTAACTCCGGTTGAAATTAAATCAGCTATGACTTTCAACGAAAATCTTTTGAAAGGGATAGCTTATTTTCAAAGAACAAGCAATCAGGCTCAAAAAGGTTATTTAGTTTATTCGGGAGACCTGACATTTGAAAGGGACAATGTACATGTGATTAATTTCAAAGATGTTTATAAGATTCTTGAATAAAGAAAATGGATGTTGATGTTAAAACAGCGGGGTTTGGTATTGTTGATATTTTGTCAACCTCACTAGGTGTAGTTTGTAACTACGCCGCAGTATCAAAACCCCAAAGCGCAGCCACGTGTTGGCATCTGAGAATATTATCAAAATGAAAAGGCCGGCTGGATAGCCGGCCTTTTTTGGTGCCCTTCAGTTACCGAGGAGTTTTTTAACAATGCCGGAGACAAGCCTGTTGTCAGCCTTTCCGGCCAGTTGTTTCGAAACCATACCCATCACTCTTCCCATGTCTTTCAAATTGCTTGCTCCTGTTTCCTCAATAACCTTCTTTACCACTGTCTCTATTTCAGTTTCATCCATTTGTTCAGGTAAATAACCGGCAATTATTTTTGCCTGGTATTCATCTTCTTCCGCCAGGTCCTTGCGCCCTTGCTCGCGGTAGATTGCTGCCGCCTCTTTTCTTTGTTTGACAAGTTTCTGCAGCAATTTCATCTCCACCGATTCCGGTATCTCATCCGCTGTTCTGTCTTTACCGGTTTTTTCAAGTAACAAAGCTGCTTTGATAGCCCGCAATGCTTCCAGCTTCTTTTTGTCTTTCTGAAGCATGGCCGACTTTATGTCGTCATTTATGAGTATTTCGAGATTCATAATATGAGTTTTTAACCGTTTAATCGACGTTGTCGTGCAAAAAAGAGTTGTCGGTTTTAATAATCGGGTTGCTTTCTCCGTCTTCGCCCAGTGTGTATCGTGAGACAATTGACTCTGACGATAAAGACGTGTTGTCAAGCTGTATATTTCTCCTTACATAAGCCGGCTCCGATTCCATCTTAGCCACTGTCTCTGCGTTGTTTATCCTGCTGAGATCTTTCAGTTTCTGAACCCGGTCGTCTGCATTTCTTTGTATTGCATCGTCTTCCGATTCAATGGTTTGCTCAGCTTCTTTTTCAGGTATGCTTGAAGAAATAGTATGGCTCACACCCGGAGGCGTATTTTCTGTTTTTCGGACGGTCTTGAATAAGGGAGTAGGTGTATCGCTTTCCTGTTTAACCGTGTCCCTTTCAGAATCTTGCCCCAGCGGGGTTACCTTTCGTACGGTTTCCGGCTTGTTTTCTTTATAGTCGTCCTTGTTGCCTCCCGATTTATTTACCAGACGAATACCTTCGTTCTCTCCCTCATTCGTTTCATGTTTCCTGTGTAAAAGTGATTCGAATGCCGGAACTTCAACCACTTCTTCTTCCGTTTCTTCTTCGGTTTTATGGATGAGCTCCGTAACCGGTTCTGCTGTCTCTTTTTCTTTTACCGGAGTCTCTTTTTCTGCCTGTTTCTTTTCGTCACCAATCTGACCGATGACATTCAGTTTATGTACTTCTTTAGGCCTTTTTGCATCAAAACCTGTGGCAATAATTGTGATGCTGATCTGGTGGTCAAGCGAATCATCTTTTCCATTACCCCAGATTACATCGGCCTCATTCTGTTTTCCGCACTCCTGTTGGATATAGTCGGTAATTTCGGTAATCTCATCCATTCTCAGGTCTTCTTCACCCGTAACAATATACAGCAGGATATTTTGTGCACCTTTAATGTCGTTGTCGTCGAGCAGCGGCGAACTCATAGCTTCTTCAATAGCCATGAGCGCACGGCCTTCGCCCTCGGCTGTGGCAGAACCCATAATGGCTTTTCCGCTGTTTTCAATAACAGTTTTTACATCCTGGAAGTCAATATTGATGTAACCTGTAACCGTTATCAGTTCGGCAATACCTTTGGCTGCCGATGTGAGTACATTGTCGGCCTGGGCAAAAGCATCGTTGATCGACATGTTGCCAAATTGTTCTCTTAGTTTATCGTTGCTGATTACCAGTAGTGTGTCCACATGCTCGCGTATCTCCTGGATCCCTTCTTCCGCCTGTTGTTTTCTTTTACGTCCTTCCCACGAAAACGGAATCGTAACAATACCCACTGTGAGAATGCCCATTTCACGGGCTACCCTGGCAATGACCGGTGCTGCACCGGTGCCTGTACCGCCACCCATTCCTGCTGTAATGAACAGCATCTGGGTGTCTCCGCTCAACACTTCCTTTATTTTTTCAATCGATTCTTCAGCAGCTAGCTGGCCCACTTCCGGTTTTGATCCTGCACCAAGTCCGGTTGTTCCCAGCTCTATTTTTACCGGCACGGGGCTTGATTCAAGTGCTTGTACATCAGTGTTGCAAATAACGAAATCAACATCTTTTATTCCCAGCTTAAACATGTGGTTTACGGCGTTGCTTCCGCCGCCACCCACACCTAAAACTTTAATATAAGATGGCCGTTGTTTTGGTTCGAAAGTGATCATGTTTGACATTTTATATGTGTTTTAAAATTAATTTAATCTAAAGGCTTATAAGTTTATCTGTAATTTATTTTTTAACAATCAGAAGTTAATTCTTGTTTATTCAATGGAGTCACTGTCGAACCAGTTCTCGATCTTGCTGAGAAACCATTTTGAACCTGATTCGGAAGTTTTCTTTTTCTTTCGTTTTCCTTTTTTTCCGCTGGAATCTTCCAGAAAACCTTCCCTCTGTTTATCATAATCAAGCCGTCGGATACCTTCGATGACGAGGCCAACTCCGGTGGCATACATCGGGCTGGCCATTTCATCGGGAACATCATTGGCCAGGTGCTCGTTCGGGTAACCTATCCGTGTATCGATTCCTGTTGAGAATTCTGTCAGCTGGTCGATGTGCTTCAACTGGGCACCACCACCTGTGAGGACAATTCCTGCAATAAGTTTTTTCTCAAATCCGGAATTCTTCACTTCAAAATATACCTGCTCGATGATCTCTTCCATACGTGCCTGTATAATGGAAGCCAGATTTTTCAGAGTTATTTCTTTTGGTGGGCGTCCGCGAAGGCCCGGAATGGCTACGGCCTCATCGTCGCGGTTCTCACTCGCCAGTGCCGATCCGAACTTCACTTTCAGTTCTTCCGCATGTTTTTTGATGATCGTACAACCTTCTTTAACATCTTCTGTAACCACATCTCCACCGAAAGGAATGACGGCCGTATGACGAATAATGCTGTCCTGGAAGATGGCAATATCAGTTGTGCCGCCACCAATGTCGACGAGGGCAACGCCGGCTTCTTTCTCTTCGTCACTCAGCACAGCCTCGGCCGATGCAATAGGCTCAAGGATGAGGTCAACCATCTCAAGGTTTGCTTTTTTAATGCATTTGAGAATGTTTTTGGCAGCAGCAGTCTGTCCGATGATGATATGAAAGTTCGCCTCAAGAGTGTTTCCGAGCATGCCTGCCGGTTCTCTGATACCTCCTTCGCCATCGATGATGTATTCCTGAGCAATTACATCGATTATTTCTTCTCCGGGCGCCATGCTGAGCTTATACATGTTCTGTGTAAGCCGGTCAATTTCGGCAGTACTGATCTCTTTGTCAGGATCTTCGCGTATAATATTGCCCCGGTGCTGGTGGCTGCGAATATGCTGGCCGGCTATGCCAACATTGACATATTTGATGTCGACACCCGATTTTTGTTCCGCCTGTTCAACGGCAATTCTGATCGACTGTACGGTGTTTTCGATGTTGGCTACCACACCTCTTTTCACACCTATGGATTCGGTTTTCCCATAGCCCAGTATCTCAATTTTTCCATATTCATTCCTTCTTCCTACAATACAGGCGATTTTTGTTGTCCCTATGTCGAGTCCGACGATTATTTCTGATTCCATATCCTTATTTTTTTTTACAAACGATTTGGTTTTTATACATAAGGTTTATTGTTTCGTATTTAGTCCATCCTTCTCTCGGCAGTTTTTTCTTGTAAAATGCTTCCAGATTTCTGAGCTTTTCTTCTAAGTTGTCGAGGCTTCCGAGCTGGATGGTTTGCTTTCCCAGTTCGGGTATCAGATCATACTCCCCTTTGCTGTTGACATAAATCTGGCTTATCAGGGAATTCAGGAACGAATTTTCTGAAATACGCCTGGCAAGCTGATACAAACCGGGAAGCTGTGTGTCCGTAAATGCACTGTCGGTAACAGGTCTGAAGTATTGAACATCCGGGGCCTTAATGTAGCCGTTGGCAAGAAGCGTCCGCGGTGCATAATATGCGCAAAGCGGAAATAAATATCCGTTTTTATCAATGTAAAAGCTTTTGTTATCGGGAAGGTAAACCCGTAACAGTGTTTTTCGCTCTTCTACATTTACTATTAAATCGCAGTTGATACCCAAAAAGGCATCTACATGATCAACAAAAGGGTTGCTGCCGATTGCCTCTTCAAACTGTTGCATTCTTAGTTCGCGCACCTTTTTTGTTTCAATACTGTCGGCCGATAAAACCAGTTGCTTAATTATTTCTTCATTAAGGAACCCGCCATCTTCACTTTTCGAAATATTGATCTTCACTTCGTTTATCGGCTGCCTGCCATGTTCGTAAACGATAAAGCCCATCAAAGCTGTGATGGCGATGCCAAACAGGATAATTAGCGATATGTGAAGAAACCTTTTCATTATGTGGTCAGTCTGTTTTTAATTTTTTCTGTCAGCAAACCGATATCACCGGCGCCGAGGGTCAGGAATATTTCGTTTGTCAGCTTGCCGGCATATGCAATCAATTCAGCTTTATCAAGTAAGAATTTGTTTTTACCGCTTATTTTTTTCAGGATCATTTCCGAAGACACACCCGGAATAGGTTTTTCTCGTGCCGGATAAATGTCCAGTAAAATAACTTCATCAAGAGCAGAAAGTGCAGCCGCAAACTCGTTGGCAAAATCGCGTGTGCGGCTGTACAGATGTGGCTGAAATGCCCCGATGATCTTTCGTCCGGGGTACAGCATCCTGACGGCATGAATGGTTGCCCTGATCTCTTCGGGGTGATGTGCGTAATCGTCAATATATACGACATCGCCGGAAAGATATGTGTCGAACCGGCGTTCCACCCCGTTAAAATTTTCTACTCCCTCTTTAATTTGTTTTTCGTTGAGCCCTAAATGAATTCCGACAGCAATGGCTGCCAGTGTGTTTTCAATATAATGAAGACCGGGTACATGCAGTTTGATATTTTTGATCCTCATTTTATCAGAAACAAAATCAAAAACGAAATATCCGTTTTCAATGGTGATATTTTTCGCGTATATATCAGCGTCTTTATCTGCGCTGTAGCTGATGGACTTTCCATCAAACATAAGTTTTGTTTTCAGTTTCGACTGGTAGATCAATACACCCCCGGAACGTATACCACCGGTAAATTTCCTGAATCCGTCCAGTAAGCTGTCGATGTTGTTGTAGATATCGAGATGGTCTTCGTCGATGGATGAAACAACGGCAATATCCGGTTTTAACGTAAGGAACGACCTGTCGAACTCATCAGCTTCAAGCAGAAGATATTCCGGACTTTTGGAAAGTATTACATTCGATCCGTAATTTTTGGAAATGCCACCAAAGAGTGCTGTAACGGACAAGCCGGATGATTTCAGCAGGTGGGCGGTGATGGCACTGATGCTGGTTTTTCCGTGTGTGCCGGCAATGGCAATGGTGAATGTTTCTTCGGAAAGAATACCCAGTACCTCCGAACGTTTCAAAAACGGAACATTCCGGGATTGATACCAGGAAAACAGCAAATTGTCATCAGGAACGGCAGGTGTGTAGATAACCAGGTCGATATTTTCCGGAAGCTTTTCCGTATCCTCATCAAAGCAAATGGCGATACCTTCCGACAGAAGCTCTTCTGTCAGCGGCGTGGGTGTGAGATCGTAACCGGACACATCTTTTCCAAGGTGTTTGAAATACCGGGCAAGGGCACTCATACCAATGCCTCCGATACCTATGAAAAATATTTTATGTATGTGCTTCCAGTCCATTACTTTATCATGTTCACTATTTCGTGTACGATTTTTTCGGTTGCGTCCGGATGTTTGAAACGGTTGAGGTTTTGTACCATTACCAGCCGGTTTGATTCATATTCCATCAGATTTGTGATCTCGGGGACTAACTTTTCTTTTAACTCCTGCTCCGGAACCATCAGGGCTGCATTCCCCTGAACCAGGGCCTGTGCGTTCTTCGTCTGGTGGTCTTCGGCAGCAGAAGGAAGGGGTACGAAGATAGCCGGCCTGCCTACGGCAACTATTTCGGCAATGGCAATGGCACCGGCTCTGGAAATGATCAGGTCGGTGGCAGCATAAGCCAGATCCATCCGCGAGATGAATTCAACAACTTTGACGGAATCCTTTTTTGCCATTTTTTCAACGGCTTCCTTCGCCATATCAAATGAGAATTTGCCTGTTTGCCAGATCAGTTGCCTGTTGTTGCCAACGATCTCATCCAGTTTGTCCGCGATGGCATCGTTTATTTTCTGTGCGCCCTGGCTGCCCCCGATCACTAACACGGTAATTTTTTCCGGATCAAGACCGAAATGTTGTATGCCTTCTTCCTTTGTTACCTGCAAATGATTGATCATCTCCCGGATAGGACTGCCTGTCATTACAATTTTTTTCTCAGGAAAATATTTTTTTACCGTATCGTAGGCAACGCATATTTTGGCAACTTTTTTTCCCAGCAGTTTGTTGGTAATGCCCGGATATGAATTTTGTTCCAGTATCAGCGTGGGAATGTTTTTCGCAGCTGCAACATATAAAAGCGGGCCGCTGGCATAGCCTCCTGTGCCGATTACGGCATCGGGCTTGAATTTATTAATGATTTTTCTGGCTTTCCATAAACTGCTCAATACTTTAAACGGAAAGCTTAAATTTCTTGCATCAAGTTTCCGTTGTAATCCACTGATCCACAATCCTTCAATTTCATAACCGGCCTGAGGAACCTTTTCCATTTCCATTTTGCCTTTGGCACCCACAAACAAAATGTGCGCATCGGGTATCATCGTTTTGATGCCGTTGGCAATGGCAATGGCCGGAAAGATGTGCCCGCCGGTACCTCCGCCACTTACAAGTATGTTGACTGCCTTATGCATACGCCGTTTCTGTATTGGTTACATCCTTTTCATTATCCGGTTTGACCGTATTTCCTTTTTCCGGTTCTTTCTTTTTATCCAGTTCTTTGCTGACGCTTAAAATGATACCTATCGACAGGCTGGTGAACCATATAGATGTGCCTCCCATACTAACCAAAGGCAATGGCTGACCTGTTACCGGTAATAGATTTACGGCAACCCCCATATTGATCATAGCCTGAAAAACAAGACTGAACGCCACGCCGACAGACAAAAAAGCGCCAAAAGTCCCCGGAAAGCGGGTGACGATCTTAACAGCCCTGAAAAAGAGGATCAGGTAAAGCAATACGATAAAAACACCCCCCGCAATACCGTATTCTTCCACGATGATGGCGAAAATAAAATCGGAATAGGGATGAGGTAAAAAATTTCGCTGTGTGCTGTTGCCGGGCATCTTTCCGAACACTCCTCCTGTAGCGATAGCTATTTTGGCCTGCTCAACCTGGTAATTGTCTTTATCTTCACCGCTCGCGAAACTGGTGATCCGGTTCTTCCATGTGCCCAGCCTGCCTTGTCTTTCGGCAGGAAGCAGGGACATAATGCCAATAACAATAGTAAGTATTACGATGCCGACCCCGATCATCCCGAATATATAAGTGAGTTTAACGCGGCCAATAAATATCAGAACCAGGCTGGTGACAAAAAGTAAGGCAGCGGTGGAAAAGTTGGCCGGCAAAATGAGTCCGGTAACAATGAGTACCGGAAGCATGAGCGGAACAAAGGCTGATTTGAAGTCTTTGATGTTGTCTTGTTTTTTGGTAAGCATGCGTGCCAGGTAAATGATCAGGGTGATCTTGGCCAGGTCAGAAGTCTGAAAGGTTAAATGAAAGGGGAGGGGCAGCACACGCTTAGCTTCGTTTAAATTGAGCCCGAAAATTAATGTGATAAGCAATAAAGGAACAGCTACATAAAGGGCAATCTGGAAAATACGTGAGTAATAAGTATACTTTAGCAGATGGGCAAAGTACATGAGCAACAGACCAAAAAGCAGGATAATGGCATGTTTGAACATATAGTATTCGGTATTTCCTCCCTGGTATTTATAAGCCAGTGTTCCCGTCGAGCTGTAAACAGCCAGAAACGAAAACAGGGTCAGGAAGAAAACCACTGCCCAGATAACTTTATCGCCCTTTATTTTGTTTAAAATAGTTTGCATCTTTTTTAGAGATTTCTAACTGCTTGTTTGAATTGATTGCCTCTGTCTTCATAATTCTCAAACAGGTCAAAACTGGCACAGGCAGGTGACATCAGAACCGTATCGCCTTTACTGGCCAGCTGATAGGCTGCCTGAACAGCTGCAGCAGCAGAATCCGTATCAACGATCATTTCTACATCATCACCGAATTCTTCATGCAGCTTTTTGTTATCAGTACCGAGGCATACAATGGCTTTTACTTTTTCCCTGACAAGCGATTTGATAAGCTTGTAGTCGTTACCCTTATCGATGCCGCCTGCAATCCATACGATGGGCTTTAGTGTGCTTTCCATTGCGTACCAGGTTGAATTGATGTTGGTGGCTTTCGAGTCGTTAATAAAATTGATCCCGTGCACGCTGCCTACATATTCAAGACGGTGGGCAATGTTTTGAAAGTCCGACATACACTGCTTGATGGTCTCGCTACGGATTTCCATTAATTTGGCGGCTACACCTGCTGCCATCGAATTATAAACATTGTGTTTTCCCTGTAATGCTAACTGTTCCAATGTCATATCAAATGTTTTTTTATTGTGTTTTTTTATGATTAATTCCTGTTGCTTTATAAATGCTCCGTTTTCTACATCCAGGGGATGAAGGCTGAACGGAAACAGCATCATCTCCGGCTTTCGTTTACCCAGTTCGTTTAAGATCACCGGGTCGTCAGCATTGAAGATGAATGTTTCTTTTTTTGATTGATTTTGAAGTATCCTGAATTTTGAATTGATATAATTTTCAAACTTGTTACTATATCTGTCCAGGTGGTCGGGTGTGATGTTCAGCAAGATGGCTATGTCGGCTTTAAACCGGTACATGTTATCG
>QMPO01000077.1 GCA_003648625.1 Bacteroidota bacterium | reverse complement strand
GGGTTCGGATGCGATGAAGAGGCGATAAGGCTGGTGAGTAACATGAAGGGGTGGGTTCCCGGTGAATTGGATGGAAAAAAAGTACGCGTCAGGTCGAATGTGCCTGTCTTTTTTAAGGAAGAGCTCTACCCTGGCTGCCGTATTTGTACAAAACCGGATTCGATGCCTCGTTTTCCCGGAGGTATAGAGGCCCTGTCTGCTTATCTTGATAATGAGACCAAATACCCGCCTTTAGCGCGCACTAATGATATACGAGGACACGTAAAAGTGAATTTTGTTGTGGAAAAAGATGGCTCTGTTTCCAATGTCATAATATTTGATAGTCTTGGCTATGGTTGCGACAATGAAGCCTTTCGGGTAATTTCAAACATGCCGGCCTGGGAACCCGGTTATCTCGATAGCGAACCTGTACGTACGCTTTTAAGCCTGAATGTTAATTTCAATGAAGCTTATACCATTGTTGACGAGATGCCCCAATTTCCGGGAGGGACGGAAGCACTTTACAGGTATCTTGGGGAAAATATCATTTATCCTACTCGCGCACTGTACGATAGCGTGGAGGGAAGGGTATTTGTTAATTTTACCGTTAATGAAGACGGCTCTATTTCAAATATAATTGTTATAAGGGGTCCCGGACACGGGCTCGATGAGGAAGCGATAAGGCTTGTGAAAAATATGCCCCAATGGATTCCGGGAAGACTTGATGGTAAACCTGTAAGTGTTAAATATAATTTACCGGTTAAGTTCACTATTAAAAAATAGAATAAAGGAAGTTAATCCAACAGACAATTAATTAATCAATCAAATCTGATGAAATCAACCTTAAAATTTAAAAAGATGTTAAAAAAATTAGTTGTAATAATGAGTGTGTTGGCGTTGGTAGCTGTAACCAGCAGTTGTGAAACCAGCAGCACTAAATCTGAAAATAAAGAACCCGAAAAAACAACGTACAAAATGGCTAAATATGCTGATTTTACGCTCACAACCGATATTAGTCATTTAAGTAAAAACCAGAAAGACATGTTGCTTCTGCTGTTTGAAGCTGCCAACCTGGCTGATGAGATATTCTGGTTGCAGAATGTGGGTGAAAAAGAAGCATTTCTGGCGAGTATTGAAGATGCGGAGTTGCGGCGCTATGCTGAAATAAATTATGGCCCGTGGGATGAGTTGAACAACCTTACACCATTCATAGAGGGCTATGGCCCGAAACCCGCCGGGGCTGAATTTTATCCGCATAACATGACCAAAGAACAGTTTGAAAGATTTGATAATCCGGACAAAACCAGTCTTTACACGCTCATACGGGAAAATGAAGACGAAAAAGACAAATTAGAGGTCGTCTGGTACCACGAGGCTTATAAAAACAGAACTGATAAAATGGCACAACTGCTTGAAGAAGCTTCCGGTCTGGCTGAAGACCCGGGATTTGCCAATTACCTCAAATTAAGAGCAGAAGCTCTGCGTACCGATGACTATTTTGACAGCGATATGGCTTGGCTCGGTATGAAAGACAACCTGGTTGATCTGGTTATCGGCCCGATAGAAAATTATACGGACGGTCTGTTTGGGTACAAAGCAGCACACGAAGCATACATCCTGATTAAAGATGTGGCGTGGAGTCAGAAACTGGCAAAATATGCTGCTTTTCTGCCGCAAATGCAGGCCGAACTACCGGTTGAACCGAAATACAAAATGGAAAAACCCGGTTCTGACGTTGATCTCAACGCATACGACGTAGTGTTTTATGCCGGTGATTGTAACATGGCCGGAAAAACCATAGCCATCAACCTGCCAAACGATGAACGGGTGCAGCTGCAAAAAGGCACACGGAAACTGCAACTGAAAAATGCCATGCAGGCGAAATTCGATAAGATACTGGTACCTATCGCTGATTTGCTGATCACACCTGACCAACGGCAACACATAACCTTCCCGGCCTTCTTCTCCAACACCATGTTTCACGAGGTGGCGCATGGTATGGGCATCAAAAACACCATCAACGGAAAAGGACCCGCACGAAAAGCTTTGAAAGAAAAATATTCGGCTATCGAAGAGGGAAAGGCTGACATCCTCGGTCTGTATCTGGTAACAAAGTTGCATGATATGGGCGAGTTTACCGATACCGATCTGATGGATAATTACGTGACTTTTATGGCCAGTATTTTCAGATCAGTAAGATTCGGTGCTTCCAGTGCACACGGCATGGCTAATATGCTCCGTTTCAATTATTTTCTGGAGAAAGGTGCTTTTACAAGAAACGAAGACGGAACCTATTCGGTTGACATGGAAAAAATGAAAATTGCTGCTACAGACCTGATTCAGAAAATCCTGAAAATGCAGGGAGATGGCGATTACGAAGCCGCTAAAAAATGGGTGGAAACCGACGGCATCGTCAAACCGCAGTTACAGGCCGATCTTGACAGAGTGAACGATGCAGGTGTTCCTGTGGACATTGTATTTATCCAGGGGCCTGAAGTGCTTGGGTTGAAATAAAAAACCAATTCCCGTACACGAACTAAATGAAAAATTCACTTGCTGTTGTAACAGGTGCTTCCAGCGGTATTGGAAGGGCTTATGCCCTGTTTCTTGCCGCCAAAGGATATGATCTGATACTTATTGCCAGGCGGAGTGAGGCTCTGGAGCTGCTTACCAAAGAGATTAAGGAGAAATTTCCGGTGAATGTAGAGTTTTTAACCGCCGATCTGTCAAATCGTGATGGGGTGGATAGTGTACTTGCTAAAATAAACAACAGGAATACCGATGTGCTGGTTCATGCTGCCGGCTTTGGCACAAGAGGTCATCTGGCAGACCTTCCTATTGAAGAACTTGAAAAACAAGTGTATTTGCATGATGTAACAGCTACTTTACTGACAAGAGCGGTGCTGCCGGGAATGACAGAAAGAAACACGGGATTTATCATATTCATCTCTTCAATGGCAGCTTTTCTTACAACGGCTGAATACCCTGTTTATTCAGCAACCAAATCTTATCTGAATATTTTGGCCACCGGCTTGCGTGATGAGCTGGCAGGAACCGGGATCAAGGTACAAGCCGTTTGTCCGGGGCTTACGCGTACCGGGTTTATGCATACGGAATATTATAAAGATTTCGATTATTCGGCAGTACCCGATATGTTTTGGATGGAACCCGAAGAAGTGGTGGAAGAATCGTGGCGGCGGCTTACACACAGGTACAAACCGGTTGTTGTATCAGGACGGATGAACCGTATATTTTTAAATACACTCCAATTTCCGGTATTGGGAAACCTGATAAGGACTTTAATGGGCCGGGCCAGCCGGAGACGTGTGGCTAAAGGATTGCCACCGGCGTTTTAATGTCATCTCACGTTTTGTGCGTCAGCGTTAATATTTTCCTAATCTCTCTTAAACTCTATACACTCTATACACTTTATACACTCTATACACTCTATACACTCATACACCCCGTATACCCAAAAACCCAATAGCCTACGCCATCCTTTTCAATATATTCACTTCCTCTTTGGTCAGTTCGCGCCACTTGCCGCGTGGCAGGTCTTTTTTGGTGAGCCCGGCAAAAAATACCCGGTCGAGTTTAACAACTTTGTAACCGAGATGTTCAAATATCCGTCTTACGATCCGGTTTTTACCTGAGTGTAATTCGATTCCTACCTGTTTTTTGTCATGTTCCGTTGTTGCGTACGAGATCTTATCAGGTTTGATCAAACCGTCTTCCAGCTCCACCCCGCCGGCAATACGCTTCAGGTCTTCTTTTTTCAACGTTCTGTCGAGAAATACGTGGTAAATTTTTTTGACACCGTATTTAGGATGAGTCAGTTTTTTAGCTAATTCGCCATCGTTGGTAAAGAGTAATAAACCCAGTGTATTTCTGTCAAGACGGCCTACAGGATAGATACGTTCGTTGCAGGCATTTTGCATCAGCATCATAACCGTTTTTCGATCATGCGGATCATCGGAAGTAGTTATATAACCTTTTGGTTTGTTTAAAAGAAAATAACGATTTTTCTCTCTTCTAAGAGTTTGTCCGCCATATTGCACCTTATCATCAGGCCCGACTTTTGTTCCAAGTTCGGTAACAATTTTCCCGTTTATCTGAACTACACCGCTTTCAATAAGTTTATCGGCTTCCCTGCGCGAACAAACACCCGCATTGGCCAGGTATTTATTCAGGCGGACAAGATTGTCCTGTTTCGGAAAAGTTTCCCGTTTTACGTTTTTTCCTTTTTTTATGGGTTTCCGGCTAATTTTTTTATCGTATTTCTTTTTTTTCATCTGATGATCTTATGAGGCAAAAGTACAAATGTTCCGGCCCGGTTTCAACTATAGTCAAAACAACTGCGAAAACCGCTATAGAGGTAATAAATACTTGCATTATGGCGTTAAATTCAGTATATTTACGGAACAATCAACAAAAGATCGTAGCTATGCCCGAAAAAATAGTAACACTTGCCACGCTTACATACATGCGCGCACAACTGCTTTGTGCTATGCTGGAAAGTAATGGTATTGAATGTTTTATGACAAATATTAACCGGATAAAAGAAACCGCTGGCGGCGTAAATGTGAGAATTTTGGAAAAAGATGTAGAAAAAGCGGTGAAGATTTTTGAAGATTTCAGGGAAGCGTACGGTGTGAACAAAGAACAGGCTATTGAGTATATGAGAAGCGTCAGACGGATACTTGTACCGGTTGATTTTACGAAACACGCTGAAAACGCTGCTTATTATGCGTTGAAAATTGCAGCAGCTTTTAAAGCAGAAATTAAACTGATTAATGCTTATCTGGATCCGGCGGGAGCGCCTCAAACATATCTGGAATCGTACACATACCAACTGAATATCGACAAAATAATTCGCGAAATCGAAGAAGAAACGGAAAAGAGTCTTCGGTCGTTGGCAGACAGGCTGCAAGATGAAATTGATGCAAAAGGCCTGAAAGGAACACAAGTCACTTATGACCTGTTTAAAGGAAATGCCGTAGATGCTATTCTGAACCAGGCAAGGGAATACAAACCGGCATTGATAATTATGGGAACGCGGGGCAGCAAACTGGAAGGATTACGCTCGTTTGGCAGCATAACGGCCCGTTTACTTGAAAAGTCAAAAATTCCGGTATTGGCAGTGCCACAGGATTATGATGCTTCGGAATTTGACTTTCCAAAACGGGTATTGTATGCGACTAATTTCGATAAGACAGATTATTCGGCAATACGGCGGCTTGCCTCGTTTGTAAAGCCATTTAATGCCAAGATATACTGTGTACACGCTACCCTGGATGAGGATGATTTGATAGATGAAGCGGAAATGAAAAGCATCAAGAATTATTTAACCGATCATATGGTTGAGCTTAATGTTGAATGTGGCATTCTGGAAACAGCGGATATCCAGCAGGGAATGGAAAATTTTATTCAGGAGAAAAAAATAGATGTGCTGGCGGTAACAACGCACCGGCGTAATTTCCTGGAAAAACTTTTCAAACCAAGCCTGACGAGAAAATTCTTATTTCAGACACGCATACCCCTGCTCGTTTTTCAGGCTTTACCATAATCGGAAAGCAGTGTGTATAACACTATCGTACCCACAAACAAGCCGCAAAGCCACAGATTGCATGTTCCGGCCAGTAATTTGTAGCCAAGTAATCCGATCAGCAACAGCAGAATGATCCGCCTGACCCACACGGCTGATATTTTGGAAAAGCGGCGTTTCTTCATTCCGGATAAAAAGCGTCTATTATGTGTTCGATACGGTGTCCATTGCCGGTTATTATCACCGAGATGATGTCAAAACGAATCTCATAATCAAATTTTTTTGATTCAAGATATGCTTCCGCGCCACGGATGAGGAATTGTTCTTTGGCAGTATTCACAGCTTCAGAAGGATCACCAAAATGATCTGTACTGCGTGTTTTTACTTCTGCAATAACTAATAGTTCTCCGTCGATGGCCACAATATCCAGTTCATCTTTTTCGTGCCGCCAGTTGGTATCAAGAATTTGATACCCCAGGTTCTCCAGAAACTTCCGGGCCAGCAACTCTCCCCTTTTCCCCAGTTCATTGTGTTGTGCCATGATTTATTCCATAAAAATAATGTGTGATTTTTCTGCAACTTCCAACCTGACTTCGGCTCCCATGATCAGCGGCATGTTGTTGTCAATGTGACCTGCCGGAAATCCAAAGCACACAGGATAATCATATTTTTTCACCGCTTCCTGTATAATCTGTTCAGCTGTTTTTCCAAAAGGTATTTCATTGTCGTTCATGTCGGTCATACCACCCACAATCAATCCTTTTAATCCGGAAAGAATACCTGCACGGAATAATGCCATCATCATACGATCCACATGGTACAGGTATTCATCCAGGTCTTCAATAAATAATACTTTTCCTTCTGTTTCGGGGAATGAGTTGCTGCCCAGTAAGCTATACAAAACAGACAGATTTCCGCCTGTCAGAATACCTTTGGCGTCACCCCTTCTGTTAAACAGGTGTTGTTCTAAATAATATTCCGGTGTGTTTCCTTGAAGCACATCAAACAGCCCGTCCAGCGCTTCAGGTGTATTGCTGCCGAAATTAAGCGGCATGGTAGCGTGCAGCGTTTGCACGCCCAACTGCTGGTTGACATGACTGTGAAAAACAGTAAAGTCACTGTAACCGATCAACCATTTAGAATATAGATTAAACACCGAAAAATCCAGCTGGTCGATGATACGTACACTACCGTACCCTCCTCTCACCGAAAAAATGGCTTTAATCTCCGGATTATCCAGCAAATGTTGAAAATAAACAGCCCGGAGTTTATCATTTCCGGCAAACTGCCGGTCGGCCGAAAACAACCTCTCATCGTAAACCGGAATAAAACCTTTTGACCGGATGATATCAACAGCCGGTTGCAGTTCTTCTTGTGTAATTTTTCTTGCCGGAGCAACAAGCCCGATTTTATCTCCTTTTATAAGTGCCGGAGGCTTTATCATATGTAGAGGTTTGTTAACTTTGCCTAAATTAAAGAAAAATCAGATTTATGCCTGAAAAATTTAAACGATATACCATTACTTCGGCCCTGCCTTATGCCAACGGGCCGATACACATCGGGCACCTTGCCGGGGTTTACGTGCCTGCTGACATTTATGCCAGGTATCTGAGAATGAAAGGCGAAGACGTACTGTTTATCGGCGGTTCTGACGAACATGGCGTGCCTATTACCATCAAAGCACGGGCTGAAGGAGTTTCACCACAGGTTATTGTGGACCGCTATCACGAACAAATTAAAAAATCATTTGAAGATTTCGGGATTTCTTTCGATGTATATTCAAGAACTTCAGCGCAGGTGCATCATAAAACGGCTTCTGATTTCTTTTTGAAATTATACGGAGAAAATAAATTTATTGAAAAAACAAACCAACAGTACTACGACGAAGAAACAAAACATTTCCTGGCCGACCGGTATATCACAGGTACTTGTCCTCACTGCGGATACGAAAAAGCATATGGTGACCAGTGCGAAAACTGCGGCACCTCGCTCAGCCCGCTGGAGCTGATCAATCCCAAATCGGCATTAAGCGGAAATGTACCCGTACTGAAAGAGACAAAACACTGGTATTTGCCATTAGATCAGTACGAAGAATGGCTGAAAGAATGGATTCTGGAAGGACATAAAAACGACTGGAAAACGAATGTGTACGGACAGGTTAAATCGTGGATAGACCACGGATTAAAACCTCGTGCCGTCACCCGCGACCTCGACTGGGGTGTGCATGTACCTTTGAAAGATGCGGAAGGCAAGGTGTTGTACGTGTGGTTTGATGCACCGATTGGTTATATTTCAGCAGCGAAAGAGTGGAGCGAAAAAACAGGAAAAGACTGGGAACCCTACTGGAAGGATAAAGAATCTAAACTGGTACATTTTATTGGCAAAGACAATATAGTATTCCACTGCATTATCTTCCCGGCCATGCTAAAAGCAGAAGGTGATTTCATTTTACCCGACAATGTACCGGCCAACGAGTTTTTAAATCTGGAAAACGATAAGATTTCCACCTCACGCAACTGGGCCGTTTGGTTGCACGAGTATCTGGAGGATTTCCCAGGGAAACAGGATGTGTTGCGCTATGTGCTCACAGCCAATGCGCCCGAAACCAAAGACAACGATTTTACCTGGAAAGATTTTCAGGCAAGAAACAACAATGAATTGCTGGCGATTTTCGGAAACCTGGTCAACCGCACATTAGTGCTGACGGAAAAATATTTTGACGGAATCGTACCGCCTGTCACCGAATTGGACGAAGAAGCCAAAGCCACGCTGGAAGCAATGAAACTCTTTCCCGGAAAGATAGCCCAAAGCCTGGATCGGTATCGTTTCCGCGAAGCATTATCGGAATTGATGAATCTGGCGCGCCTGGGCAACAAATACCTCACCGATAGCGAACCGTGGAAAGTAATCAAAACAGACGAAGACAAAGTAAAGACAATCCTGAACGTCTCCTTGCAGATTGTGGCTAATCTGGCGGTATTATCAGAACCTTTTTTACCTTTTACCGCAACCAAATTGCAGAAAATGCTGGGTATGGAAAAACCCGTATGGGCAGATGCAGGAAACACAGAACTGATTAAACCGGGACACAAATTGAACAAACCGGAACTGTTGTTTGAACGCATCGAAGACAAAGAGGTAGAAGCCCAGGTACAACGGTTGCTGGATACCAAAAAGGAAAATGAACAGGCTGTTTCAGCTAAACCCGCCAAAGAAGAAATTACTTTTGATGATTTCATGAAAACCGATATCCGTACAGGAACCATTCTGGAAGCGGAAAAGGTACCGAAAACTAAAAAACTGCTGAAACTGAAAATTGACACGGGCATCGACCAGCGGATAGTTGTTTCGGGCATTGCCGAATACTATGAGCCGGAAAAGATCATTGGGCAGAAAGTGTGTATTCTGGTTAACCTGGCCCCCCGCAAATTGCGTGGTATCGAATCACAGGGTATGATACTGATGGCCGAAGATGCTGATGGCAAACTATGTTTTGTTGCTCCCACAGAAGACTTCATGGATGGGAGCGAGGTGAAGTAAGATTAGAATTTATTTCATCTCTTTTTTCTTTTTATTTTCTAGCCCCCTTGTTGGTGTCTTCACCAACAAAATCCCATGCGAAACAAATATAAATCCAACCTCGCATTTGTGTATATTTAATTAAATTAGCTTGCTTTATGTTCGATAGCCAAAATATATTTTTCACCACAGCAACTATTAATAAGTGGTTAAACCTTCTTGAAAAAGATGAATACAAAGACATTTTAATTTCAAGTTTAAGGTTTTTGGTTCAAAACGAACGTCTCTACATCTATGCTTTTGTTATCATGCCGAATCATTTACACATTATATGGTCTGAAAATAATAACAAGGTAAAAGAAACAGCAAAAGCTTCATTTTTGAAATTTACCTCAAAGTATTTCTTAAAAAACCTCAAGCAAACAAACCCGGAATTTCTCAAAAGGTTTTTCGTTAACAAACGTGACAGAAAATATCAGTTTTGGCAACGTAACTCACTTGACATCGATATTTCTTCTGAAAAAATCTTTGATCAAAAACTGAATTACATTCATAATAACCCATTGCAGCCGAAATGGAATTTGGTAGAAAATCCTGTTGATTACAAATATTCTTCTGCAAAATTTCATGAAGAAGGAATTGATGAATTTGGCATATTGATGAGTTATTATTTGGCTTAAATCATACTTCTATTATCCACTCCTTGTGGGCATCTCCGCCAACAAGATCTCTGTTATGACATTTTTAATGGTTGGTGAGGACAACAACCGGGGAGTTTGAAAATTAACCTGTAAAGATGAAAAGATAAATTATTAATTTTGCAGCCCTGAATAAGGCCTCATAGTTCAAGGGATAGAATAGGAGTTTCCTAAACTCTAGATCCAGGTTCGAGTCCTGGTGAGGCTACAAACCCGGTTTTAAATCCGGGTTTTTCTTTTTAAACCAATAATTTATCAATTCTGAAAATTTGGCATAAAGACTGTTTTGGTCCGTCCTTTGTTGTTATTTATCTGAACATCAAAAAAGAAAAAAAATGATAAAGCTTGAAGTTAAAAATATCAAAGAAATTGCCGACGATGCAATAAAAGAACAGTTTATTCAATTGTGCGAAGATAAACGCGTTTATCTTGAAGAGTATTTTAAAAACTACGACAAAGACCTGACAATGGAGGTTATCGTCAATAAAGACGGTATGGTTTACAAGGTAAGCGCTTCCCTGAACATGAAAAGCAAAAAAATATTACATGTGGAGGAAGGGAAAGATGTTTTGGCTATAACCATAAAACTGATGAAAGAATTTACCAAAGTAGCTAAGCGCCAGAAAGAGATGGAGCGGAAAGATTACGTGTATAAGAGGAAAAGATAATCAGCTTTTTAATTTTTGAGATAGGAAAACCCGGCCATTTGGTCGGGTTTTTTATTTTCGATTCAGACATCATTGTGAAATGCGAACGGGTGAAAGACTTCAAAAAACGGCCGGAGCAGTAAACCGGACGGAAACTTATCCCAGTGGCTTTTGATAAATACGGAACCTCTTGTAAACAACACCCCCCACTTTTTCCGATTCGGCAAGCATCTTCGCATTGGTTTCCAGTATCAGATGGCTGTCGATATATTCAATACCTCTCTTTTGCGCTTCCATCAGC
>QMPO01000076.1 GCA_003648625.1 Bacteroidota bacterium | reverse complement strand
TATTACAAATACAGGAAACGGCTCAGATGATAGGCAATTCATCTGAAAGTGGCGAAATCACGCTCCCCATTATTGATCTGGTACTAAAAGGAGGATGGATCATGGCAATCATAGGTGTTTTGTCCCTGATTGCTTTCTATATTTTTTTCGAACGGTATTTTGTGATTGGCCGGGCTTCGAAAGAAGATAAAAATTTCATGAACAACATCCGCAATTACATAACCAGTGGCAAACTGGAATCAGCTCAGGCACTGTGTGTAACCAACAATTCGCCCATCGGCCGGATGATTGCCAAAGGATTATCACGTATTGGCAAACCCCTTAACGATATTAACACGGCCATTGAAAATGTGGGCAAACTGGAAGTTTCACGTCTTGAGAAAAATGTGGCCAGTCTGGCGACTATAGCGGGCGCTGCTCCTATGCTTGGTTTTCTGGGAACCGTAATCGGTATGATCCGGGCTTTTTATGATATGTCGATGGCAGGAAACAACATCAACATCGAATTGCTATCGCGGGGCATTTATCAGGCCATGATCACCACGGTTGGCGGGCTGGTTGTGGGTATAATTGCCTACATATTTTATAACATCCTGGTGGCACGTATCCAAAAAGTAGTGTACAAACTGGAAATAACTGCCAGTGAGTTTATGGATGTTTTACACGAACCCGCAAAATAAACCACCATGGCCATACAAATGCGAAATAAAAGAGATACAAACTTCAGCATGGCTTCCATGTCGGACCTTGTATTTTTGCTGCTGATATTTTTTATGCTCACTTCCACACTCGTTGCTCCCAACGCCATCAAACTTTTATTGCCCAGCAGCAGTAGCAAGACAATGTCGAAACAAACAGTGACTGTCTATATTAATAAGGAACGAAATATTTTTGTTGAAGATCAAAAAGTAGATCCGGCAAAGCTGGAAAACGTTCTGATAAACAAACTGGGAAACGAACAGGAAGGCTCCATCGTTTTAAGATCTGATAAAACCGCTCCTGTTCAGGATATAGTGGTAGTAATTGATGCTGTTAACGAAATCAATCGAAAAAACGGCACAAAGCATAAGGTGATTTTGGCAACAAAACCGAAGAGATGAAAAGTCAACAGTTGGCAATCGGCAGTTAGCAGTCTTCCATCGGCAGCCGCAATTGGTAGTTGGTAATTAGGAAACGGATTAAATATAAAAATAAGATATGGCAACAGGTTTCAGAAATCTGATCGTTTTTAAAAAAGCTTTTTCTCTTTCTATGGATATATTTCCAGGTCTGAAGAAATCGGGAGATTGTTAAATGATATGATTAAAACCCCAATAAATATAGCCAATCTTCAAACCAAAGACTGAAGACTGAAGACTGAAGATTGAAGACTGTGGACTGAAGACTGAATAACAGACATGTCAAAGATTAAAGAAATACTCAAAGACAAAGACCAACGCCGCGGCATCATCGGTACTGTTACAGTACACGCATTGATATTGCTTGCATTGTTGTTTCTGGCACTAAGAACACCGCTACCACTACCCGGAGAAGAAGGAGTTGAGGTAAACCTTGGTTACGATGACACGGGAATGGGAGATATTCAGACAGAATCTCCAATGCAACAAACGGAGACGCCACCACCGCCTCCTCCGCAAAAAAAGATAACTGAGCCGGAACCAACACCGCAGGAAGAGGAGTATATTACCCAGGATATGGAAGAAGCTCCGGTACTTGAAGAGGAAATAACAGAAGAACCGGAGAAAGAAGAACCGGAAGAAATTATAGAAGAGCCACCCGAACCACAAGAAGAAATAGTGGAAGAAGTTACAGAAACACCGGTGGACTCCTCGCAGTTTTATACCGAAGAAGTTGTTGAGGAACCCGTTCCGGAACCGGAGCCCGAACCTGTTGTCAACGAACGGGCTTTGTTCAAAGGAAGCTCCAAAAACACCAACGGCACCAACCAGGGTATTTCTGGAGGCACAGGCGACCAGGGCAAGCCTCATGGTTTTGAAGACAGTAACAAATACGATGGACGCGGAGGTCTGGGAAACGGTATATCCTACAGTCTTGGAGGCAGGGGCTCCAAATACATTGACAAACCATCGGCAAGTTTCAAAGAACAGGGAACGGTTAAAGTGGACATCTGGGTGGACAGGAACGGTAATGTAAAAAAAGCTGCCATTAACCGGAAAGGCACGAATGTGATCGATCCTGCCATGCACCAAATCGCGATTGACGCAGCTATGAACTCCACTTTTGCTGAAGACCTGACCGCCCTCGAATTACAGCGAGGCAGCATTACCTACAACTTCATCCTGATGAAATAATCAGGGCCTGCTGAGAAAGAGGTTGATATCTTTTCCTGTATTCGTTTGGTCAATTAAGTATGATGTTGCTACTTTTGTTTTATGGACTATAAAGAAACACTGAACTGGCTTTTCAGTCAACTGCCCATGTACCAGCGGGTTGGTAAAGCAGCATACAAAGCCGATCTTGATACAACTATACAACTTCTGGAAAAACTCGGAAACCCCCAGGATAAATTTAAAGTCCTGCATGTGGCCGGCACAAACGGTAAAGGAAGCGTGGCTCATATGCTGGCATCTATACTGCAGGAAGCAGGATACAGAACAGGGCTCTACACTTCGCCCCACCTGAAAGATTTCAGAGAACGTATCAAAATTAACGGGGAAATGATCCCGGAGGAAAAAGTGGTTGAGTTTGTGGTAAAACACAAAGATACATTTGATCAGCTTCAACCGTCATTCTTTGAAATGACAGTAGCTATGGCTTATGATCATTTTGCCAAAGAAAAAATCGACTTTGCTGTCTTGGAAACAGGCATGGGAGGGCGGCTCGATTCTACGAACGTAAGTAATCCTGTGGTTTCAGTCATTACCAACATTGGGCACGACCACATACAATTCCTTGGCGACGACGCGGAAAAGATTGCGCGGGAAAAGGCAGGGATCATTAAAAATGGTATTCCCGTTGTTGTAGGTGAAAAACAACATGGTATTTCCGAAATTTTTGAAGAAATCGCCAACGGAAAGAACACATCCATTATATATGCTGATGAGCATTTTGATCTGAAGCCCATCCAAAGGCGCGATAAAACCAAATTATTTTATGATGTGTGGTATAACAATGAGATGTATATTGAGAACCTTATTTCCCCCTTACTGGCGTTGTATCAAATAAAAAACATAAAAACTTCGTTGCAGGTAATCGAGTTGCTGAACGTAAATAAAACCATTTCTATTACCCGTAAGGATATTGCCGATGGAATTGAACGTACTATTGAAAACACCAACCTGATGGGACGCTGGCAGATATTAAGCACCAATCCGCTCACTATTTGCGATACAGGCCATAATCCCGAAGGCATTCAGGCAGTAATTGACCAGATAAATCAAACCAGATTCAGCCATTTGCATTTTGTATTTGGCATGGTAAATGACAAAATTCCGGAGAAGATACTTTATCTCTTGCCTAAAGATGCCACTTATTATTTTTGCAAACCCGACATCCCCAGGGGTATGGATGCAAATGAACTCAGAGAACATGCCTTTAAGGCAGGACTAAACGGGAAATCATATTCTTCGGTAACAGAAGCTCTGAATGTGGCAGTGAACAACGCTGGTGTGAACGATCTTGTTTTTGTGGGAGGAAGTACCTTTGTTGTAGCTGAAATAATCTGATCCATATGTCAAACAGTTTATTCCAAATCGTACAGATTATTCTGCTGGCCATTCTGGCAGTTTACGTTGTGTATTATATTTACACTTTATTATTTGATAAGAGCTACCAACCGAGACTTTGGAAACAACACGTGAAAGATAAAAAGATATCCAAAGAATTGCAGGCAGCCGAAAGGAAGTACAAAGACAAATCCCGTTTTTTTAATTTCTGGTTTCAGGCCGAACGTTTAAAAGATATCCCCGGATCTTTTGCCGAACTGGGTGTTTACAAAGGCGATTCGGCCTATGTGCTGCATCTGATGGACCCAACAAGAGAGTTTCACCTGTTTGACACGTTTGAAGGCTTTACAGAAAAAGACCTGGCAAACGAAACAGGAAAAGCAGCTACTTATACGAAACACAATTTTGCCGACACTTCCATTGACCGGGTTAAAGAAAAACTACATTCAGAAAGATTCATTTTTCATCAGGGGTATTTCCCTGAAACGACAAGAGAACTTGATACTGACGTACGTTTTGCGCTGGTGAACATGGATGCCGATCTGTACAACCCTACCAGAGCGGGTTTGGAGTTTTTCTATCCCAGATTAATTCCCGGGGGTGTACTCATTATCCACGATTACAATCCTGACTGGCCCGGCATTATGAAAGCTGTTAATGAATTTGCAGCTAATATCCCTGAGCCCATCATACAACTGACTGATCAGGACAGCAGTGTGATGCTGATTAAAATGAAGTAACTATATTTTTTACTCTTTATGCGTCCCGTCCTCATTATGGCGGTGTTCTCCGAAATACGCTTCTTCAAAGGCCTCCAGTGCATTTTGCATATTTTTCACCTGCACCAGATCTGTTGACTGCTTCGACTTCATGCTGTATACGATTAGTTGATGCAGTGTTGTTAGCTGTGCCAGATATTTATCATACTTTTCCTTTTCCGAAGGGTCGGCAAACTTCACCCGCTGGGTCAGAAAATATTGCTCGGCAATTTCCTGAATCATATTGGCATGATGTTCTTTGGTGTTGATCCAACGCACCAACTGATTGTAATTGATAGTATCCGCCTGCTGTAATTCTCTGATCTGGTTCATGGCCTTTTCAATTGTCTGTATGTGTTCTTTGATCATTTCCACCCGCAGTTCATCGTGATAGATACCACAAGGCACTTCACAATGGGCAAAGCTTGTTTTTGAAAAAGAAAAAGCAACGAATAACGCTGACAGTAATAAAAATGATTGTTTCATCTGTTTGAAATTTTAGTTATTTAGAATGATTCCGAATACAAAGAAAAGGAATATACGTTTACTTTCATTCATTTACTCACTAAATAAATCAGCACGACCTGTTTCAGACCCGGAACAAATAAAAAAAGGAACATGAAGTTTGCAGTATCAAAGCTCCACGCTCCTTTCATCCTGAATTCAGGATTTATATATAACAACAAAGCAAGCAAAGACAAAATAACAGGAACCCTTTAGAATATCCTTCACGGTAAACAAGGAAAAAAATAATTAGTGGTTTTCAGCTAGTTTGTTTTTTCTTTATAATTTGCTCAATAGGGTTTGGCTCTTATTTAAACCTGATTTATATCCTAGGCGTCCCTCATTTTTTTTACTTTTGTCATTCTTCTGACAGAACAATTTAGAACACTTAATATAACACATTAGATTATGAGTATGAAATCATTATCCTGGTTACTGTTGGCTTTCTTTTTCGTCAGTTCAACAGCTATGGCCCAGGACAAAGACGAAAAAAAGAAAGACGAAAAAGAAGGGTATCAGTTTACCGATATCGTTTCTGTCCCGAACACTTCGGTTAAAAACCAATACCGTTCAGGCACCTGCTGGAGTTTTTCAGGCATTGCCTTTATGGAAGCCGAGCTGTTGCGCACAACAGACAAAGAATATGACCTTTCGGAAATGTTCGTTGTTTACCATACTTATTCGGATAAAGCAGAGAAATATGTCCGCATGCACGGCAACCTCACATTCGGTGGCGGAGCAGAGCAAACAGATGTGTTCCGTGTATTCACTAAATACGGTATGGTTCCGGAATCGGTTTATCCGGGAAGAGCCTACGGAGAAGAAAAACACACCCACGGCGAATTTGACGAAGTGCTCAAAGCTTATGTAGATGCGATCATTAAAAACAAAAACCGCAAGTTAACACCCGTCTGGCACGAAGGATTTGACAAACTTCTGGATACATACCTGGGCGAACTTCCTGAAACCTTCACTTATGAGGGAAAGGAATACACACCTCAAAGCTTTGCCGAAAGCACAGGATTCAATCCGGATGATTACATAGAAATCTCATCATATATGAAGCATCCGTTTTACGAGGAATTTGTTATGGAAATCCCGGACAACTGGCTTTGGGCACCAATCTGGAACGTACACCTGGATGAGATGATGGCCATAATTGACAATGCTCTTGAAAACGGCTATACTGTGGGCTGGGGTGCCGATGTGAGTGATAAGGGATTTTCGTGGAAGAAAGGCATCGCCATTATTCCAGATGAAACAAAACCCGATCTTGCAGGTACTGAAAAGGAAAAATGGGAAAGCCTGACAGCAAAAGAAAAGAAAGAAGCATTATACAGTTTCGATGAGCCGGTGAAGGAAAAAGAGATTACCCCCGAAATGCGGCAACAGCATTACGATAACTATCTGGTAACCGATGACCACGGTATGCTGATCGTGGGTATTGCCGAAGACCAGGATGGCAACAAATACTACAAAATAAAAAACTCATGGGGAGCCGACGGCCATATTTATGACGGCTATTTCTATGCATCGGAAGCCTATGTAAAATTGCAAACTATAGGTATTGCCGTCCACAAAGACGCTGTTCCGAAAGAGATTATGAAAAAGACAGAGAAGTAATCTTTTCTCTTGCATCTTAATCTTAAGCCTGCCGGTGTATCATACTGCGGCAGGTTTTTTTTGATCTATTGTTGGGTACATCATCCCATATAAATTTTTATCTTTGGGGAAAGAAGATTATTGTCCGAAGTAAATGGGGAAACAAAACTGGTCTTCTCGGATAAAAGGAAAAATCCTTTTTGCAATCACTCTTACTCTTTTATCATTCCTGTCTGTTCAGGCTGATGAAGACAATTCTTATAAATGGGCACAAGCACCCTCCCCTATCAACACGGATATAAGATTTATTACTTTTTTTTCATCTGATAATGGCATAGCGAGCGGAAAGCAACTAATTATTTACAGAAAAGGCAGATGGGTGAAATATGCCAACCAGCCTCCCGTTGCTATCGATCTTATTTTTCCTTTAGATACCAATTCGATTTTTATTACCACACAAACAAAATATCAGGAATCGGAATTGTATTTTGGAAAAGGAAGACGATGGGAAAAGATATGGTCACCGCTAGCCAATTCAGTAACGGCATTGTATTTTACCGACAAAAATAACGGCATTGTTGCCGGAATGGGTGAAATCGCTGTTTTGAAAAATAGCCGGTGGCACTGGCTTCCTCCTGTTGACAACGAATCATTCACTTCCGTTATGATGGATAAAGATTCGACCATCTGGGCCCAGACTATGAAATTGGGGCTTTTAAAATATAACGGTAAATGGGTAAAGATTAAAAATTCTGAAACCGTGAATCTGTTTTCGTATAACCATGATACAATTTTTGTAGTGGGGAATGACTTTTTTGGATTTGTCAACAAATATGATTCCGTCGTCAGAATATCAACCAATAATGAGCTGAAATGGGCTCTGTCGTTCTTTGCAGCCAGCAAAAATGAAGTCCTTGCAGCAGGAGTTAATGGAATGATAATGCGCCATAGTAGAGGTGCCTGGGAATTTATGAAAAGTGGTGTGACTGAAAATCTGTATGCAGTAACAATGACCAGCGATAGTACATACTGGATAGCAGGTAGCGATGGCCTGTTGTTATGTTCCGATTCTGCATATTTGAATTCATCTGAGACTGATTACTGGAAGGGTTTCAAAGTCATTGTTTTTAAGTCGTACGCTAAAGTTATTGATGACGAATATGGGGTAGTAGTGACAGATTTTAACAACGATGGCTTGGCAGATATTTTTACCTGCGGGCTGTTTGAAGCCAATCACCTGTATATGAACAGGGATAATAATAAGTTTACAGATAAAGCCCGAAAATGGAACGTAAGCGAAGATGAAGGTGACGGTTCCCGCAAATTGAATCTGGGGGCATGTGCCGCCGATTTTGATAACGATGGTTTCGCTGACCTATACGTAACGGCACTTAACGGAAAAAATAAACTATACAAAAATATAAGAGGTAACCACTTTATCGATTATTCGGATATCAGATTAGGCCTTGGAAATGAAACTGACAGAACAAACGGAGTAATTACAGGCGATGTGGACAACGATGGCGACCTGGATATTTTTATTGCCAATGAAAATGCAACAAACCGCTTGTATTTGAACAACGGAGCGGGCATATTTACCAAAGAAGTTACCGAGTCTGCTGGCCTGACCACGGATTTTGGCAGCATGGGCTGCAGTTTTGGTGATATTGATCAGGACGGCGATCTGGACCTGTATGTGGCCAATTGGTCAGCGAAAAATATATTGTACCGGAATCTGTTGCAAGAAACCGGACAGCTTGTTTTTGAAAATATTACCGAAGAAGCTGCTGTTGGCGGCGAGACTTACACAAAAAGCAACGCTGTTGTGTTTTCAGACATAGACAATGATGCCGACCTCGACCTGTTCGTAACCAACCGTAAAACCTCTAACAAACTTTACATCAATAACGGACAAGGTATGTTTTCGGACAAGACAGCTTCTTTGCTGGGTATTGATACGTTAAAATCATACGGAGCTGTCATTGCTGATTTTGATGGTGACGGATACAAGGATATCTACGTTTCCAATGTGGGCAGGAATATTTTTTACAAGAATATGGGAGGTAAAGGATTTACTGATAACACATTAGAATATGGTGCAGGGATTAAGGGCTACAGTACCGGATCGGCAGCTGCCGATTTTGATAACGACGGTAACATCGATCTGTATGTGGCCAATTATATCGGCGAAAGCAGTGTGCTTCTGCATAACAACCACCTGAGCCGGCAGGTCATTCAGGTGAGCATAGTCGGTTTTGAAAATAACGGGGATGGAATAGGCGCCAAACTCTTTGTTTACGGAGACGGTGGCCTGAATAAAAAACAGCAACTTATAAGTTACATAGAAATATCCGGCGGATCGGGTTATACATCAATGAACCAGCGGTCTTTGCCGGTTCCTGTACCCGGACGGGAATTTGTCGACCTGAAAATCGTTTTTCCTACCGGAAAGATTAAAACTATAAGACATGCTGAAACGGGAAATACACTTGTAGTTGAAGATGTATCGGGTACGCAGAAAAATCTTTTACTGGCAAATCGCTGGTGGAAGAGGCAGGTGAAAGACCCGCACAAACTGATCAGACTGCTGTCATGGATATTTGTGGTTTTGATTATTGCCTTCGCAACGAAAAGAGGTTATAAAAGATACAGCTGGTCGTGGATATTTATAGTTGGGTTTTCGGCACTTCTGATTTTTCTTTTTTATGTTCAATCCGGATATTTCGAATTTAAAAACATCTGGTTTTCAACTATATTTCCAGTGTTGAGTGTGCTCATTCTTATTTCTCTCGTTCATTTATATTTTGAACGAAGAAATATAAAAATGCTGGCACTTGCCGAACAGGAACGAATACGTGAAAATCTGTCACGGGATCTGCACGATGATCTTGCCTCCACCATCAGCACCATCGCCATTTACCTGACACTCATCAGGTATAGCCTGAAAAACACAGAAAAGAAATTAACCGAATTGCTGGATAAAACCATGGCTTTATCCGGGGATGCTTCTTCGGCCATTACCGACCTGATATGGGCCATTAAACCGCAACCTGAATCACTGGGCAACCTGATACTGCGGATAAACAATAATTTCTTCACATTATTTAAAGAGCGGGGGATTAAATTCTCCACACACTCCGGTATAGATCTGGAGCAAATAATCCTGAATACCAAAACCAAGAAGAATGTTTATCTGATCATCAAAGAAGCACTTAATAATATTTTAAAATATGCGGAAGCTTCCGAAGTAAACATTAATGTCACCTATCAAAAACCGTTTGTTCAATTATCTTTAGCAGATAACGGTATCGGTTTTGATCCGGAAACTGTTATAAATAAAGGACATGGTTTGACAAATATGAGCAGCAGGGCTGATGACATCAAAGCATATTTTGAAATAAAATCAGCTTTGGGAAAGGGAACGGATATCTTTTTGAGCTTCAAACCTGAATAGTTAAAATGACACAAATGCATCATTGCATAACCATATTAAAATGACCACCTTTACACTTCTTATAATTAACTATGATCAAAGTATCCATTATCGAAGACCATCACGATTTCAGGCAGGGCTTAGCTTACCTCGTTAAAGCTTCCGAAGGCTTCGAATGTGTTGATACATTTGTAAGTGCCGAAGACGGAATAGACGGACTGACCGGCGATGAAGATGTGTTGTTGCTCGACATCAACCTGCCCAACCTGTCGGGCATTGAGGCCATCCCCCTGATCAGAGAGAAATTTCCCAAGCTGAAGATCATCATGCTTACCGTTTTCGATGATGATATGAACATAATGAACGCCATACTGGCCGGTGCCGATGGTTACCTGTTGAAGAAAACTGCCCCACCCCAGATACTTAACTCGCTGAAAACCTGTATGGCAGGCGGCAGCCCAATGACCCCCGGCATTGCCAAAAAAGTACTTAACCTGTTCAAAAAGCATATCCCCGTAAAAAATGATGATTTCTCACTGACCCAGCGCGAAACCGAAGTCCTCAACCTGCTGGTGGACGGATGGGAAAACCAGGCCATTGCCGATAAACTGTTTATTAGTGTGCAAACCGTGCGCAACCACATCCGCCATATTTACGACAAACTGCAGGTACATTCCAAATCGCAGGCTGTGGTAATGGCTATACGAAAAGGATTGGTATAGTATAACTTTTTTTCGGTC
>QMPO01000075.1 GCA_003648625.1 Bacteroidota bacterium | reverse complement strand
TATTTTTACATTTTGTAAACAACGCATCGGCAATAATTGTGTTTAACCTGCATTACAACGGATACATTAAAACGTCTATGGAGGATTTCGGTGCCCTCGACAATCCGGTTTATGTTATCGGGAGTTTACTCATTACTCTTTGGATGATCTCGATTATTTACAATAAAGAACGGTTTTCCTTTAAATAAAAAAAGGGCTCATTTGAGCCCTCTTACTTCTTATGGAAATCAATAATTAACGACTCCTCCGCTCAACTTTTTTACGTGTTGAGTAATTAATCTTAAAAGCTCCTGATTTTCGCAGTTCCTGCTTCACATCGGTAACAATGCCCATTTTTGTATTACCATCTACTTTTAAGGATGTGGTGATAAATTTACGGTCTGCTTCGTCTCTGGCTTCTCGTTCTTTGGCAATAAATTCAGGGATATCGTCCACAGATGCAAAAACATCGTTTAACTGAATCCTGGATTTGGTTCCAAAAAGCTTGGTGTTCTTGGGTTCACCGATATAGATGAAACTTACAAGAGATTTTTTCTCGAGTTTCTGCACTTCCGTTGCTTCAGGCATCCTTTGTTTTACGCGAACTGTTACTTCACGCATCGTTGTAGATACCATAAAAAAGAACAGCAACATGAAAATAATATCCGGCAGCGAGGATGTATTGATCCCCGGCATACCTTTTCCTTTTTTCGTCTTGAATCTACTCATTTTACTTCCCTCCTATATCTTCAGGTTCCGCTTCAGAGATTCGTACAGGCACTAATTTATTAATAGCCTTAATTTTATTCTCATCAACCAGTTGACTATACTTTACGCCAAAAAGTTCAACTGATCTTTCGTCTTTCATTTCATTAAATGCGCGGGCGAGTTCGTTCTGAACTTTAATGTACATCTCATACGATGTACCCCTGTCGTTCTTCAATGAAATTACACCCTTGGATGCTGGAAACTCCTTACCTAACTCCTCAATAAATTTTGTGGTAATTTCAGGATAATCGGGGTTGTCGGGATGCAAAGCCATAAAATCCTTGGTCTTGTCCTTGAGCAATCTAACATCGCTCCTTTTACCGTCAACCATAAGCATGTCATGGCTGTTGACCAGGATTTTAAGGACGTTACGCTCTTTTACATCTACGTCTTCATCAGGGTTTTCGACTGGTGGTGGCAGCTTCCTGGTAATACCCGTATCTACGTCCATTGTTGTTGTAACAAGGAAAAAGATAAGCAGGAGGAAGGCGATGTCTGCCGTCGACCCGGCATTTATTTCTGGTGCTGCTCTTCTAGCCATAATTTTGTTATTTAAATATTTTAATAACTGAAGAATAAATAAGTGCTATAACGGCTAACCCGAATGCGATGTAAGTTGTGTAAAGCCCTACACCTACTCTTTGCGATCCGGCTTCAGTCAATCCGTATTTAACCGATTGTACTTCGGTTACGCTGTTATCTGCCATTGTATATGCAATAATTACAACAACCACGCCAACGGCAAGGCTGATCAGCAGTTTTTTAACGTTTTTAGGATTGATAATGAACCCGTAGATCGGGGAAATCACCGTAATAACAAAGGTAAGTGCCAGAAGAACACCTGCCCAGTTTAGAAACTGGACGAAGAATTTATTGTCCAGATCATCCAAAAGTACTGTCAGAGCCCTGCCCGAGTCGTATAACACGAAAAAAACAAGAGCAGAAACCACAGAAAGTGCCAGCAGGATAATCAGGACCCATCTTGTTATATTGGCAATACTATCTTTCATGATTTCTTATTTTTTTGCATGTTTGGCTAAAAGGTCAATAAAAGCAATGGAACTGTCTTCCATGTCATTGACAAGGCTCTCAATTTTTGAGATAATAAAGTTGTAAAAAATCTGCAAAATGATGGCTACGATCAAACCAAACACTGTGGTCAGCAACGCTACTTTAATACCATCGGCCACAACTGTTGGCGAGATATCACCAGCGGCAGCAATGTCGTCGAATGCCTGGATCATACCGATTACCGTACCCATAAACCCGAGCATCGGAGCAATAGAGATAAATAAGGAGATCCAGCTAACACCGCTTTCCAGCCTGCCGGTAACAACACTGCCGTAAGTAACAATGGCTTTCTCAACTTCTCCCATGCCGTCATCATAACGGTTGAGGCCTTCGCTGAAAATACTGGCAACAGGACCACGCGTATCGCGCACAACCTCCTTAGCTTCGTTAACTCCACCGGAATCTAATGCCGATTCAATATTTTTTAATAATTTCTTTGTATTTACCGAAGCCATGCTCAGATAAAGAATACGCTCAATGCTGATAGCAAGACCGAAGATCAGTGCAAGCAGAACGATACCCATAAATCCGGGACCACCTTCAATAAATTTTTCTTTTAGCACTTCGTGGAAAGTTTTCGTGGCTTCCGGTTCGTCAGCCACCACATCGGCTACTTCTACAGCAACATCCTCCTGAACAACTGCTGTGTCAGCGGTTTGTGCCTGTACAGTATCTCCTTCCTGTGCATAAACATTAACAGATAACGAAATTGTTACCAGTGCAATAATTGAAAAAAACGCGATTAATTTTTTCATGATCTTGAAAATTGATTTCCAAATTAAAAGTAAATTTACGAATTGACAAAGTTAAAAATTAATTTGATTTAACGAAAAATCATTTCCTTAAAAACTTTGTTTGCGGAGAGGGCGGGATTCGAACCCGCGATACCCTTTTGGGGTATACACGCTTTCCAGGCGTGCCTCTTAAGCCACTCGAGCACCTCTCCAAACCTTTAAAAAGGGGGGGCAAAAGTATAAAAATCTTGTAAAAACAGCTAATTAATCTCACCTCTTAATGGTTTTTCAATCAACTGGGCAACTTCATCACTGTTTTTTCCTTTTGCCAGCACATACATCAATTTGGCAAGAGCCGCCTCGGTGGTGATGTCTTTTCCACTGATAACACCGATATCTTTTAATGCCGTACTGGTTTCGTATTTGCCCTGATCCACAGTTCCGGCAAGACACTGCGATACATTTAATATAAGCAGTCCTTTTTCGATGGCAACTTTTAACGCCTTGATAAACCATTCCTCAACCGGGGCATTACCGCTTCCGAACGACTCCATAACCAAAGCTTTTAACCCGGGAATATGCAGCACGCTATGTACATATTCTTCCGATAATCCAGGAAATAATTTTAAAACCGCCACTTTTTTGTCCAGCTTTTTATGAGCCTTCAACCGTTTGAAGTTAGGTTTCAATATAACGGATTTGTTGTATTTGATGTACACACCTACTTCGGCCAAAACAGGATAGTTTGGTGAAACGAACGCATTAAAATTTTCAGCATTGTATTTTATTGCCCTGTTACCACGCATCAGATGATTTTCAAAATAAATGCACACTTCCGGTACAATCGGAGTGTTGTCTTCCCTGGCAGCTGCAATTTCAATAGCCGTTACAAAATTTTCACGCCCGTCGGTACGTAATTCACCCAGGGGTAATTGTGAACCCGTAAGAATGACCGGTTTATTCAGATTTTCCAGCATAAAACTTAAAGCCGAGGCAGTATAGGCCATCGTGTCGGAGCCATGCAGAATGACAAAACCGTCATATGCTTCGTAATTCTTCTCGATAATGGAAACAAGCGAAACCCATACCTCGGGATTCATGTTCGATGAATCGAGCAGCGGATCGAAGCAATGAAAATCAAGCTTGTAGTGAAACCGCTCCAGGGCAGGGATCTGTTCATACACTTTTTCAAAATTGAACGGTTTCAGTACGCCGGTTTCTTCATCCCTTATCATACCAATTGTCCCACCGGTATATATGATCAATATAGATGTCTCTTCTGTCATGATTATATGTTCAGTTTAAAAAGATTTGCTGCATTTGCTGTGGTAATTTCTGCTGTTTCCTCCAGGGTTAAATTTTTTATTTCAGCCAGCTTTTCGGCAATATGTACTACATATTTACTTTGATTCCGCTTTCCGCGATAGGGAACAGGTGTGAGAAACGGAGCATCGGTTTCGAGCACCAGAAATTCTAACGGGATATCTTTTACCACTTCCCGTAAATTGGCGTTTTTAAAAGTCAGTATTCCGCCAATGCCCATCTTAAACCCAAGGTTCATGATCTTTTTGGCTTGTTCCGGTGTTCCTGTAAAACAATGAAACACTCCGCTAAGGTCATCTGTATGTTCTTCATGTACTATCCTGTAAATCTCATCAAATGAATCGCGTGTATGTATAGATACCGGTAAGCGGTTTTCTTTAGCCAGCTGTAACTGACGGCGAAAAACATATTCCTGCTGTTCTTTGTAGGTATCATCCCAGTACAGGTCAATACCAATTTCACCGACGCCAATGTATTTCCCCGTTTTTAATTCATTTTCAACTACTTCCAGTTCCTTTTCAAAGCTGTTATCCACAGAAGTCGGATGCAGACCCATCATAGACAGGCAGTTTTCCGGAAATTGCCTGCTCAGCTCCATCTGTGCCTGATGGCTTTCACTGTCGATGCGCGGAAGCAACATATTCATAACGCCTGCGTCTACAGCTGACTGCACCACTTCGGTGCGGTCCTCATCAAACTCCTCAAGATAAAGATGTGTATGTGTATCTACTAAAATCATGTGGCAAAAATAAGCTAATTTTGTCAGGAAGAAATCTGACGAATATGGCTAAAATTTGTGTGTTTTGCGGCTCAAGTATGGGAGCGCGTGACGAATATAAAACCGCTGCCCGTGATCTGGCAAATTATCTTGCTGCCCATCATATGGAACTTGTATATGGGGGAGCTGATGTCGGCCTGATGAAAGTGTTGTCTGATACGGCACTCGCTCAGGGAGTAGATGTCATAGGTGTCATGCCGAAGCGACTTATCGAGAAAGAAGTTGCCCATCACAAGCTGACCGAGATGATCGTTGTGGAAACTATGGCCGAACGAAAAGATAAAATGGTTGAGTTATCAGATGGTTTTGTAGCGCTACCGGGCGGGTTTGGTACCTTCGACGAATTATCTGAAATATTAACGTTTAACCAGTTACGTATCAGTGATAAACCGCTGGGAATTTTAAATATTGCCGGCTATTTTGATGATCTGTTAAAGTTTTATGATCATGCTGTTGCCGAAGGATTTGTCCGTAAGGAACATCGGCAGAATCTAATTGTATCTGACAATATCCCGGATTTGATGCGGCAAATGAACCGCTATCAACCGCTTACTATGGGCAAATGGATCGAAGACATAAAAAATGAGAGCAATCACCTATAAAATCCAGCTATGCTTGTAATTGGTATCACCGGCACTTTGGGCTCCGGAAAAGGAACTATTGTAGAACATCTTGTAAAAAAACACGGATTCAGGCATTATTCAGTTAGGGAGTTTTTATTGCAGGAAATTGAAAAGCAAGGCTTGCCTCCCAACAGGGACAGCATGGTGAAAGTAGCTAACACATTACGTAAGCAGTATACTCCTTATTACATTGTAGCCGAACTTTTTGATCAGGCTGTGAATGAAGGAAAAGACGCTGTTATTGAAAGTATTCGGACACCGGGTGAGGTAGAATTCCTCAGACAACAGGAACATTTCCTGCTTATTGCCGTAGATGCCGATCCATACCTACGGTACCAACGGATTAAAAAACGAAAATCCGAAACCGACAACATTGATTTTGCCACTTTTATTGAAAATGAAAAACGTGAAATGACAGCCACCGATCCGAACAAGCAAAATCTGCAAAAATGCATCCAGATGGCGGATATTAAATTCTTAAATAACGGAGCAGTAAAAGACTTAACAAACCAGGTTGATGAAGCATTATTCGGAAACCGATAAAAGCAGTTTTCAGCGATCGAATGTCATTTTGTTATCGCTTACGCATCACCTGCATGATGTTTATTCATCTTTTCTGGCACCCCTTCGTCCATTACTTATCGAAAAGTTCGGCATTACGCTTGCGATGGCCTCTTTGTGGGATCTGTTTCAGCGAATTCCCTGGCTGCTTAACCCATTAATGGGTATGCTTGCCGAAAGAACCGCGGCACGCTATTTTGTAATTATCACTCCTGCCATTACAGCTGTATCTATGAGTTTGCTGGGAGTAGCTCCGTCATTTACGGTAGTCAGCATACTGCTTCTTGTCATGGGATTCAGCAGTGCGGCTTTTCATGTCCCTTCGCCGGTAATGGTCAAGAAATTATCGGGTAACTACACCGGAAAAGGGATGAGCTATTTTATGTTCGGTGGCGAAATGGCTCGCACCATCGGTCCGCTTGTGATTACCGGAGCAGTTTCGCTGTGGGGACTGGAAGGAACCTGGAAACTGATCCCGTTCGGTCTTCTGGCGTCACTGATTTTGTATTTCAAATTGCGGAATATTAAAATATCCACTGACCTGAAAAAAGAAGAAAAGAAACCGGGGTACTGGGCATCAACAAAGAAACTGATACCCTTTTTTCTTATCCTGATCGGCATCACTTTTTTCAGGGCGATTATGAAATCGGGGCTGACAGCCTTTTTACCTACCTATTTTTATACCGATAAAGGTGAAACCCTTTGGTTTGCCAATTCGGCGCTTGCTGTTTTTCAGCTGGCAGGAGCTGTCGGCACTTTTTTCTCCGGCACTATTTCCGATAAAATTGGCCGAAAAACATCTTTGCTGATCATTAGCATCGTTACACCATTTCTGATGGCTTTATTCGTTCAGTCAACCGGGGTGTGGAGTTTTATTTTCCTGTTGTTACTCGGGTTTTTCATGTTTGCTCCGGGGCCGGTGCTTATGGCCCTTGTTCAGGATGTTTCGAAAGACTTGCCGGTCTTCATGAACAGTCTGTACATGACAATTAGTTTCAGTACTTCGGCTATTTCGGTGGTTTTTGCCGGGCTTATGGGCGACTGGCTGGGGCTGGAACAGACTTACCTCATTTCGGCCATTATTGCCGTGGGGGCCATTCCTTGCGTGTTGTTGCTGAAATCGAAAAGAGAATAAAACTGCCTAAAACTGTTAAATAAAGACCCGTTTTTCTTCTTTAATCTTTATGGCAATATCAGTTTTTGTGTCTTTAAACCGGCATCATCACTAAGTACAAAAACATATAATCCTCTTTTGTAACCAAGGCCGCTTAAACGGCTTTTTTTACTGTCAAGAATTATCTCGTTCAGTTTCTCACCAAGGCCATTGTATATGGAAAGATCATATGTTTTTCCCTGTTCAAATTCTTCAATCTGAATAAAAAACTCCTTTAACACACTGTTGTATGCAACGCTAAAACCAACCTGATTGTTTGCAACAGTTTCATTGACTGCTACTGTTGAACTTGGATAAAAAACAAACACCATTTGCTCGTTAGGTGCCCCGTCAATCATACAACCACCATAAGGCCCGTCAAACTCAATCCATTGCCATGATGGCGCATTTTGATAATCATAAACACAAATTCCCCAATTGTCTTCAATATTCCAGAATCTTACCCCGGGCCCTTCATTGTATCCAAAAGAAAGATCACTAGTTTGACACGCACCATAATGCACCTCCAGGATATTCGATGATTCATAAATCCAAATCTGGAAATTAACAAAATCATCCGGGTCATCTCCTCCATGGTCAATGATACCTGCGTTTATCCATTGGATTTTCAAAATTCTTTCTCCGGGTTCACCTGTCAGCTCATAATCTATGGGAGATTCCGAAACATCTGTTCCACGATCAGATAATAACTTTCCTCCACCCCATTCATCAGCCCATATCCACAGCCTTGGCGAGTTATTTCCTACTAATGTAATACCAATTCCTGCATTGATAACAACCGTGCTGAAAACTCTTCCGGTTATTTCAACATCAAAGCCAATAGGAATGGCAAACTGATCATCCGGTCCCCAAACTTCCCCTTTATTCACCGATTCAGGATTTTGCAGTTCCAGGTAATATTCAGAACTAAAACCAAACAAATAAGGAGAATCCTGTGCACAGATAACTTGTGTAAAACCAATAAATAAAATCAGAGAGATGAACTTTTTTATAATCACTTTTTTACATTTTAAATGACAAAGGTATAATTATTAAAAAGGAATGGCAAATGACCTGGATATATCACAGAATGAGTAACATCATACTGTCCGTAAAGGATAATTGACAAAACCGCACATTTACTTGTTGTTTCATCACGGAATATCAAAAGATTATTATCCAAACAAAAGTTGAAGGTGCAAAGTAAAATGCTGTGCCCTTAAATTACTTTGTTTTCTTAAAAATCATAATCCCGCGTTCACCATCTGAACGTGTGTACCCCCTGTACATCCCCGCAGTGTTAAATGTTATAGCGATATTTCCGTCTTTATCCACTGCAATAACACCTCCATCGCCGCCCACATTTTTCAGCTTGCGCATGATTACCTCTTCGGTGGCTTCTTTTAAAGAAAAACCTTTGTATTTCATCAGGGCGGTGATGTCGTAGGTAACCACATAACGCATAAAATACTCTCCGTGGCCTGTGGCCGAAACCGCGCAGGTGTTGTTGTCGGCATAGGTACCAGCTCCGATGATGGGCGAGTCGCCTACCCTGCCTTTCATCTTATAGGTCATTCCCCCGGTGGAGGTTGCTGCTGCCAGATTTCCGTATTTATCTAATGCTACAGCTCCAACGGTTCCGTGTTTTTCCGCTTTTTCCTTCACTTTCAGATAATTTTCCCATCTGGATTCGGTAAAGAAATAAGATGAATCAGCCATTTCCAGTCCTTCTTTAAGCGCCAGCTCTTCTGCTCCTGCGCCTGCCAGCAAAACATGTGGAGTTTTTTCCATTACCGCCCGTGCTCCGAGGATCGGATTTTTAATGTGACGAACTCCGGTAACGGCACCTGCGTTCAAATCTTTTCCGTTCATAATGGAGGCATCCATTTCATTCACTCCTTCGGCAGTAAAAACAGCCCCTTTGCCTGCATTGAATAAAGGTGAATTTTCCATTACCAGGATTGCTTGTGTAACGGCATCCAGGCTACTGCCGCCAGTTTTCAAAACCTGTTCGCCTGCATCCAGAGCCTCGCCCAGTTTTTTCAGGTAGGCTTTTTCTTTTTCAGGCGTCATATTTTCTTTCAAAATTGTCCCGGCTCCTCCGTGGATCACCAGGACGTATTCAGGTCTGTTTTGAGCAACACAAGGATGTCCAAAGGAATTAATCAGAGTTAAAATCAGTAAAAGAACAGAAAATCTCAGTTTCATAATATTATTTTAAAAAGACCGTAAAAACCTGCCGGAAATCATATAAACCGAACATGTCGCCCGCTGTAAATAAAATAACGGCTACAATTACCCATTTGACAAATACAACGCCTCTTTTAACAGCCATGCGCGAAGCTATATAAGCACCCGCTACACCACCAACAGAAAGAATAAGTCCGTATTTCCAGTCAACCAGACCGTTCCATAAAAAGATCGCTAATGTAAACGGTGTATATATGAGAATAATAAGAACTTTAATGGCGTTGGCTTTTACCAGGTCAAACCCGGCACCCAGCACAATTCCCATTAGTAAAAAGTAACCGATTCCCATGTGGATAAATCCACCGTAAATGCCGATAAAGAAAAAAATGATATAGATTTTCCAATTCAGTGGTTTCTCTACAATTTCTGCCCTCCCGTAAATAAATTTCTGGGGTTTGTACAAGATAAACACCAACATAAAAATCATGATCACGCCTATGGCTTTCTCAAAAACATCTTCGTTGATATCCACAGCAATCCACGACCCTATCAGCGAGCCTAAAACAGCAGGAATAGACAAGTAGAGAGCTTTACGCATGGGTAACACCTTCTGTTGTTTAAAACTTGCCGCTGATGTAAGAGTTTGAATAGCAATGGTGATCCGGTTGGTGCCATTAGCCAGAGGTGCAGGCAGGCCCAGCATCATCAGTACCGATAGAGATACAATACTGCCGCCACCAGCCAGGGTATTAATAAATCCCAGTAAAAAACCGGCTACAATTAATATAATGATCTCACTCCAGGGCATCTGTTCAGGATTTTTTCGTGTTCGATGTCAGGTCGCCCAGATCTCTTTTTTTCAAGGCATCCCATCCCTGAGCTTTCAGGTCGAACACGTGGTTGTCAGTAGTTACAAGTTTTTCTCCTTCGGCTTTTTCGGTGATGTAACCAATGACTGTAATATCCTGACTGTCTTTGATCTTATCGTAATCATTTTGTTTGATTGTAAACAGCAATTCATAATCTTCGCCACCGTTAAGTGCCGCTACTGTCGGAACAATTCCGAACTCTCTGGCGGTATCATAAGTATCCTGATCAACAGGTATCTTCTCTTCGTAAATCAAACAGCCCTTATCCGAGGCTTTGCAAATATGCAATGCTTCCGAAGCCAGCCCATCGGAAATATCAATCATTGATGTGGGCACAATTTCTTCATCAGAAAATAATTTGACAAGATCTGTTCGCGCCTCAGGTTTTAATTGCCGTTCGAGAATATAATCATGATCAGAAAGATCAGGTTGCATGTCCGGGTTGGCCTGAAATGCTTTTTTCTCTCTTTCCAATATCAAGAGGCCCATATAGGCGGAACCGAGGTCACCGCTAACGCATAACAAATCGTTAACTCCTGCGCCACTCCGGTAAGTGATCTTATCTTTTTTAACTTCACCAATAACCGTCACTGAAATAAACAGACCCGATACACTGGATGTTGTATCACCACCCACGAAATCCACTTTATAAACGTCACAGGCCTTTTTGATGCCGGCATAAATCTCT
>QMPO01000074.1 GCA_003648625.1 Bacteroidota bacterium | reverse complement strand
TTCTTTAGTGATCCTTTTTCCCATAAAGTCGTAGTCCTCAAGGATGATGATGACTTCGGATTCGTAATTTAAACTGAGTTCGCTTTTTAGTATCATAACCGCAGAATTGATTTCCGGGTTATCCCAGAAAGACTTTCCTGTCGGAATGGTTACCGTAAATTTATTTTCCCGATGTTTGATCTGTACAGCGTTAGAGGTTTCTGTACTGAAATACCCGAGATCCTGAAGCGTATAGGTTAGCAGCTGGATATTTTCTTCCGTAACATATCCCTGATAATAAACTTCATTATCGGTTTCGCCTATCTGAACAGATTCACCTTCAAAAGGAGGCTCCGAAATGACAATAAGAAATGTAACCAACATGAATAAAACAAAACCGAGTACTGTATAGCCAGCCACAGTCCAGTTTGAGGCTCGGACACTTTCCTCGTCACTCAGTTCTTTCATCTCTTTTTTCAGGAAGAAATGATACAATACAGCAGTGATAATTGCATAGAAGGCTGTGAACACAAAACTGGGAATTCTGTCCACCACACCCTCAGGAAGTTTGATAAGAACAAAGATTAACAAAAGTGTAAAAACAAAGGTGACCAGTGCCGAAAACAGAGCATCCTTTGGGCGGTTGAGGGCCCTGAAGTTTTTGTAGAACATGATACCGGGAGGAATCGGGCCGCCCAGTACGGCAGAGATATTGATCTGTACTTCCGAAAAATAGTTAATTTTTTTTAGTGATTTTTCAGTAGTCGTGTTCTTCATTAATTTGATTTTGCCTGCGATACCATAAGTTCTTTGACCCCTGAATTGCTTGGAAACTGGTAAACTTTCAGGCCGAACTGTGGAATTACAGCAAGGATATGGTCGAAAATATCGGCCTGGATGTCTTCGTACGTTGCCCAATCGGTTGTTTTAGTGAACACATATATTTCCACAGGCAACCCTTTTTCGGAAGCTTGCAGCTGCCGCACGAGGAAAGTCATATCGTTATGAATATCGGAGCGGTTTTGCAGGTAGGCTTTCAGGTAGGCTCTGAATACACCAATATTGGTCTGTCGCCTTCCGTTCACCAGCACCAGCGGGTCGGTATTGAATTTCTTATTGTATTCCTCCAGTTCTTTTTCCTTTTTTTCCAGATAGGGTTTCAGCACAACTATCTTCTTGAATTTTTCCAGCATTTCATCTGTGCAAAATGTGATGCTGTCCATGTCGATATATAATGCGCGTTTGATACGTCTTCCACCTGCCTCTTCCATGCCGCGCCAGTTTTGGAACGAGTCACTGATCAGGCTGTAAGTAGGGATGGTTACTATGGTCTTATCCCAGTTCTGTACCTTAACCGTTGTTAAATTGATCTCCAGCACAATTCCGTCGGCGCCGGATTTGGGCATGCTGATCCAGTCGCCGATGGACAGCATTTTATTGAATATCAGTTGCAGTCCGCCCACAAAACCAAGTATCGGATCTTTGAATATCAGCATGAGCACAGCCGATACGGTACCCATGCCGATGACGATCGTACTCAGGTCTTTATTGATCAGGTTGCCCAGAATGATCAAACCTCCGATAACGTAGATAATTATTTTAATAATTTGTACCAGAGCTTTGATCGGGTGGTCTTTGGCGAAATCGTAGCGATCATAAAAATCGTTAAGCGTTGACAGCAAACTATCTACTATCAGAATAGAAATAATTACAAAGAATACTTCCAATACGGAATTGAAGATATTTACATAATCGGGAAAGATAGCCAGCGATTCATCGGAGAGATTGTACAGAATGATAGCCGGCACGAGGTAGGCTATTTTTCTAAAAAACTGATGCTTGACAAGCAGATCGTCAAACTGGTTCTTCGACTTGTGAAAAACCGGCAGCAGCAGTTTCCGGATAAGTTTCCATGTAATGTAATAGGCCAGAAACGAGAATATCAACAGTAGAATGAACGCTGTAAACTGGCTGATATGGTTTGACCAGTACTCCGAAAGCCCAACGTTTAAAAGCAGTTCGTTAAAGTAATCGACTGTGGTTTTGATGAGCCTGATCATATTCAGTGAAGTTGGAAAGACAGGAATATCACGTGCGAAAGAATATTCATAAAATTATAGTTTTTCAATAGCTTCCAGGTATTTCTCCCTGATATACCTGAGTTTTTCAACGGTGGAGTTTTTATCCCATATACGTACAAAATCGAGCAGTCCCTGTTCGCCATATATACTGGTTTGTGCTGCATCATAATGCGGGTCCTGCACATTATACCTGATTTCCGTAGTCATTTTTTTAAATGTTCCCCAGCGTAATTGTACCGGAATATATAAATAGGCCATATGTTTATCTACCATGTCGGCAAATATGCCATCCTCCAGTTCACTAAGCCGGAAAAATTTCCTTACTTTGATGATGGTTGAAAACGGAGCTATTTTTCTGCTTTTCTTAAAACTGATGCCGCACTTTTGAAATTCATCCACAACATCTCCAATGGAACGATAGGGGAGGTCTTTAAACCGGATAAAATGAACATCCTTATTCTGAAGGTTCAGAGTTCCGGGTGTTGCATCAAACGTAACCGACAGGTTTTGTTTTACTCTCTGAATGCACCGAATGATGCGCTCATCGTTATACATTAGTTTGGTGATGGCAAAAATAGAATCGGGTTCCAGCTTATCAGGCACGGTTACTCCGTGATAGCCCGGGTAAGGAAGCTGTGATTCGAGCAGTAAAATATTAGTAAATGTTTCGCTTTCAACGCGCGTCAATTTTTCTTCTTTGGTAACTGTGCCGACAGTTTGAATAATCTTTTTACTCATATGGATCCGTAATGTTAATGATTTATTTGCTAAAATAGAAACAATTTTAAAAGTGATTATTTCTTCTGCAAGATAAAAAATAATTCTCTCCCTGCGCGGGGTTTAATCGAGTTGTAAGCAATCTCAAATACATTGAATTCAAAGAAAGGCTGAAACAAGGTTCTGTATTCCGGCAGGGTTCCTCCGAAAGGAGGCCCCTGGAAATCAAACTCATGCGTAAAAAGCAGGCCTGTCAGTTTTCCGTCGTTATTGAGCAGATCATGCATTTTTTGCGCATAGTCAGGACGCTGATTTCGATCGATGGAACTGAAAAATGTTTGTTCAACGATCAGGTCGTATTGTCCCTGATGGGTAAAAAAGTCCTCACTGATAAGATGTGCTGCCGGGAACTCAGGATATCTTTTTTGAAACTTCCGGATGCTTTCAGCCGAAAAATCAAGCACATAAACGTTGGTAAAACCCGACTTATGTAAATATTCAGCTTCATAGGCGTTACCGGCTCCGGGGATAAGAATCCTGATATTTCTGTTTGTCAGCTGATCGAAATACTCTTTTAACGGAGTGGACACGTAACCTATGTCCCAGCCCGTTTGTCCACTTTGATACAATTGATCCCAATATCGAATGTTTAACTCGTCCATTGCCAAAAGAGTAAACGCTTCTTTTACTGCTCAGGTGCAAAAACCGGGTCCCACGGGGGGAGCAATACAGCTTCCTGTTCGAGGATCTTTAACACATCTTCGTCGATGTACTTTTTATGTATGATCAGCCGGAACATATATTCATCGAACCATTGATCGGTCATGGTGAGATAACCTTCGTGCCCCGTTTTTTTGCCCCAGCTGTTTTCCAGCAGCCACTTATCTATAGTTCCGTTGGGAAGGATATTTACTCCTGCGAGCGACATGCCGTGCGTAGATCCGCTTTCAAAAGTAAGCATGCGCTCCTTTTTACTCATACTAAACGGAACACCAAACAGGCTGCTGTAATCGTAGTTGTTTACATCCAGTGTGCCGTAATCTTTGTCCATTTGCTTGCCTACATCGCACGAAAAATACATGGCTCTGTTATCGAGCAGCGACTTTTTGGCAAATTCCTTGATTTTATCATTCGGCAGATTAATGTATTTCCAGTTAGCTCCTTCTACCAGGTTGCGGTCGAATTCCACTTCATAAAGCTTGTTAAAGTCACGTGTCGGGTCATTCATGAACATTACATATTCGTCCAGATCGATACCGATAAGTTCTTTGTAAAACTCTTTGGGAGTATAGGTTTTTGGTGTGCTTAAATCACCGTCCTTCGTTTCGTATTGCCATACAAACGTCTCAGGTGGCTCGCCCAGGGTGAGTACGAGTATCCTGTAAATTTCTTCCAGCATCTGAAATTTCACCTCCTGCTTTTTTTCTTCTGCCATTCTGGAAAAGGCAAGCGCACGAAGTCGCAGGCCGTCTTCCCTTAATTTTCTACTGATCATTCGACGCATCATAGCGGTTTTTTCGCTCTGGTAGCTGTCGGGCATAGCCTGCTTAGGGACAAGGCCGTATTTTTTTACAATGTCGGCAAAAGTGGTCCACTGCCCGCCGTCACCGATCGGATTTTTAAACAGCCAGGTCACTTTTCTGTCGTCCATAGGCAGGTGTGCCGTACTGAGCGCAATTTCCATGAACAGGTTGGCTTTTTCCAGCTGATCCCAAAAGAAGCTGTAGGTTTGTGAAAACTCAAATTCTTCGATATTGTATTTATCCTGTACCAATGGTCTGATTGTGTTCAATCCGGTATATAACCAACAGCGTCCCGACGACTTCTGATTGGTTATGGCCTTTGTTTCCACGGTATTGGTGAAGTAATGGCTTACTTTCCCGTCGTTAGCACGGTTGTCAGCCAGTTTTTTAATATCGTTGTGTGTTACGGCATTCATCAGGGCTATGTTCTCAGGTGTTTTTTCAAAACTGGCCCTGAGCCGTTTAACTGTTTCTTTGTTGAGTGTGCCTTTCACCTCCTGAGCCGTCAGGCTGCCCGCAAAAGCCACGATAAGCAGTATAAGTGAAATTTTTTTCATATCGGATAATTTTAGTGATTGCTGTTTATTTAATGGGAAACAAATTTAAGGATCATTTTAATATCAGGAACTTATTGAACAGACTAAAGTTTGAGGTTGATGAAGAGTGCTGAGGTTGAGGTATTTGTTAATTGTTAGGGAAGAAAAATGCAGATTTATGTATATTTTCTAATTTTACCGGTTTTCGATAAAACTAAAACTAACATATTATGTCGAAAAATTATTTTAAAAGTTTCCCTGACGAAAAGGGTTTTTATAAAGAGTATGGTGGTGCTTTTATTCCGCCGGTACTTGAAACAGAAATGGAAAAAATTACCGATGCTTATTTTTCGATAAGTAAATCACATAATTTTATTTCCGAACTAAGGAGCATTCGCAAACATTATCAGGGAAGACCAACACCCGTTTATTTTTGCAATAATTTATCAAATAAATATGGTGGAAGAATTTATTTGAAAAGAGAGGACTTAAATCATTCAGGTGCTCATAAGCTAAACCACTGTATGGGGGAAGCTCTTCTGGCTAAACATCTGGGAAAGAAGAAACTGATTGCCGAAACCGGTGCCGGTCAGCACGGTGTTGCCCTGGCAACGGCAGCAGCTTATTTTGGGTTGGAGTGCGAGATTCATATGGGTGAAGTTGACATGGCCAAAGAACATCCCAATGTAGTTCGAATGGAGATACTGGGTGCTAAAGTTATTCCGGTTTCCGAAGGATTAAGAACCCTTAAAGAGGCTGTTGATTCGGCATTTAATGCTTATGTGGAAGATCCGGTAAGCTCTTTGTATTGCATCGGTTCCGTAGTTGGCCCTCATCCATTCCCCATGATGGTAAGGGACTTCCAAAGAGTAGTTGGGATTGAAGCAAAGGAACAGTTTTATGAAATGACCGGCGAATTACCTGATAAGGTTGTTGCCTGTGTTGGCGGTGGAAGTAATGCGATGGGCATTTTTTCGGCATTCCTTGAAGATGACGAATGCGAGATTTATGGTGTAGAACCTTCCGGAAGATCACTTGATCCCGGTGAACATGCAGCCACAATGACCTTAGGTAAACCAGGTATTATACATGGTTTTAAATGCTATTTGTTACAGGATGAAAACGGAGATCCTGCTCCTGTTTATTCTGTAGCCAGTGGCCTCGATTATCCGGGTGTTGGCCCGGAGCACAGCATGCTGAAAGACCTGAAAAAAGTGCAATATGATAGCATTAGCGACAAAGAGGCCATCGATGCTTTTTACGAACTAAGCCGGCTTGAAGGAATTATTCCGGCACTTGAAAGTGCTCATGCGGTTGCTTATGCGATTAAGCTGGCGCAACAGAACCTGCAAAAATCTATTCTTGTGAATTTAAGCGGACGCGGTGACAAGGATATTGATTTTGTTGTGGATACTTACGGTTTGCCTGAGGAATAAAACTCAGCGTTTTGAGCTGCTGCTTATCAGGGAAAAATATCATCCGCCGGAAAGGATGCATTTGTAGCCTTCTTTCTCCAGTAATTCTTTTACTTTTTGTTTGAAATCACCCTGGATGAGGATCTCTCCGTCTTTGACGCTACCGCCAACGCCACATTTCGATTTCAGGGTTTTTCCCAGTATTTTGAGGGCGTCATCAGTGCCAACAAAGTTTGTGATGAGGGTTACTTTTTTACCTTTTCGCTGCTTTTTATCCAGGCTGATGTAGAGTTTTTGCTGCCCGGGAGGCAATGTTACTTCCTGATCCTGTTCGTTTTCATCGTAAGGTATAAAGTCGGGGTTGGTTGAATATACGATGCGGTGATTAGATTTCTTTTTTGACATGTTGAGGTATAATTACTTTTAACGACAAAGGAACAACTTTTATATGTACTCTTTTTTTCATCCGGACAGCCTCACCATCGATGTTGACGTATTTTCCTTTTTTGCGCTCCACCCACAATTCATCTGTCGGGAAGATGTTGACATGCGGTGATTTGTCAATCATTCTTAAAAGCAGCAGGTTCGTGATGAGCGGTATTTCAAACAGCTTTGGCTTTTGCACAATACACACATCAAGTTTGCCGTCGGTCAGCTTGGCATTGGGTGCAATCTGTGTGTTGTAACCAAACTGATTGGAGTTGGCAAAGGAGATAAATAATGCCCTTGTATTCAGTGTTGTATTACCAATTTTAAGTGTATATCTTTTTGGTTTATAACTGATGAATGAGTTGATTACATGCAGCATGTAAGCAGCAAACCCACGTTCGTTTCCTGATGCGAACTTTTTGGCGATCAGAGCGTCAAAACCAATGCCGGCTATGCTGATAAACGATTTTCCGTTGATTGTGGCCGTGTCGATCTGTTTATGCTCCGCTTTGTTGATGAGCCGAAGCGCTCCGGACAGCGAAAACGGAATGCCGAGGTGGCGTGCCAGTCCGTTACCTGAGCCGGCAGGAATAATACCAAGCATCGTGTTGCTGCTGATAAGACCCGAAGCCACTTCATTGATAGTGCCATCACCACCAACGGCTACCACGATGTCGGTTTTAGCAGAAACCGCTTTCTCAGCAAGCAGGGTTGCATGGCCGGCCGATTCTGTGTATGCTATGTCAATGTTGTATTTGCCTGAATCAATGCCGGATTTTATCTTCTCCGGCAGATTTTTGAATTTTCTTTTGCCCGAAATAGGGTTGATGATAAAAAGGATACTTTTCTTACCGTCTTTTACACGATTGTTGTCTGGTTGTTCCTTTTTCATACCCGGGTGAATGCCTATTTACCAATAACTACTTTAACCTGTCTTTTCCTTTCATCGGCAGCATTACCGGCTTCGTCCGTTACATTATAGGTTACTTCATACGTGCCTGCTACCTGTGTGTCGACATTGTTTTGAGTTACCAGACGGCTGGTAATGTCCACCGTATCACCTGTGGCAGTAACGTCCCAGGCAAGGGCTCCGGCATCTATATATGGCAACCCCAGAGCCGTATATACAGGATCGTATCCCAATACTTCAATAAACGGTTTGGCTTTATCTGCATTGTCATCTTTTTTACACGCCGATATTAAAAGCGTAACAGCCATGAGCGTTAATAAAAGGTATTTCACGTTTTTCATTTTATTTGGATTTATTGCGCAAAGTTACTCAAATCTTATAGTTGATATGTTTTTACATGCCGGAATAATGCTTCCTCGAAAAAACTTATTTTTATCGCCTTTAATATTTTAATTTTCGTTATATTCAGAGAAGGTGTGTAAATGGATATACGTTTGAAATACAGCTTTATATTTTTCCTTGTGTTTTCTGTTGCGGGGGTTGTCATAGTTCCCGGCCGGATAAAAGCCCAGCAAGCAAATTATCCTTCCGATTATTTCAGATCGCCATTGGGTATTCCATTATATCTGTCCGGTACGTTCGGTGAGTTGCGCTCCAATCATTTTCACTCGGGCATCGACATAAAGACCGGAGGAACGGAAGGGAAAAACGTATATGCCATAGCTGATGGCTATGTGTCGCGTATCAAAGTCTCAACCGGCGGTTACGGTAAAGCACTGTACATTACCCACCCAAATGGCTATGTTTCGGTGTACGGGCATCTGCAGCGATACAACGATATACTACAAGAGTTCGTTACTTCTTACCAGTATCAAAAAGAACGTTTTGTCGTTGAAATATATCCCGATAAAGATCAGATCAAAGTGAAAAAAGGGGAGGTGATCGCTTTGTCAGGAAATACGGGCAGCTCGGCAGGGCCACACCTGCATTTTGAGATTCGTGAGGAGGCTACACAACACCCTGTTAACCCGCTGCTCTTTGAAAGTATTAAGGTGAAGGATTTTTACAGGCCGAAGATTCTGGAAGTGGCTATCTATCCCGTTGACAGGCAGTCGCTGATCAACGGCGAAAACGACACTGTTTTTTACCGCGTGGCCGGATGGGGTGACGAACATTACCTGCGCACCAACCCGGAGGTCACTGTATCTGGCAGAGTCTCATTTGGTATCAGAACGCATGATCTGATGAATGATGTACCCAATAAAAACGGCGTATATACGATTGACATGAGTGTGGATACACTACAGTTTTTTGGCCTGAAAATGGATGAATTGTCCTTTTCAACTACCCGCTACATTAACAGCCTGATCGATTACGGGTATTATAAAAAGATGAAAAGGCGTCTGGTACGTACCCAGGTGGATACCAATAACCTGCTCGCAACATACCGGAATGTATGTGCTAACGGGATTGTCTCGTTTGATGATTCGCTGATGCATACCGTTACCTGCAAAGTAGCAGATATTCACGGAAATACGGCAAAGCTGCAATTTGAAGTGCAGTCTGTTCTGCCGAATGATCCGGTGCTTGTAACAGTTAAAGATTCTGACCCGGAAGGTGTTTATTTTGATTTTACACAACCACATAAGATATCGGAAGGGAATATTTCCCTGTCGTTTCCTGCAAATGCTTTTTACAGGTCGTTTTATTTCATGCTCGATACAGATACGGTTGCCGGAAATTACTCGCCGGTTTACAGAGTACATAACAAATTCACCCCGGTACAGAAAGCTTTTACATTGAAGATAAAACCGGAAAAGATACCGGAAGGATGGAAAGATAAAATGTACATTGCTTATGACAACGGCAATGCCATACCTGCTTTTATCGGTGCCGGCTGGGAAAAAGATTACCTGAAGGCAAAGTCGCGGTTGCTCGGAAATTATCTGGTGGCTGTGGATACGGTGCTTCCGGAGATCATACCGGTGAATATTGCTGACGGCAAAGATATTTCCGCGCAAAACACCATCAAAGTAAAAATAAAGGACGGAGAAACGGGCATCGGTTCTTACCGGGGTACCTTAAATGACCAGTGGATCTTAATGGAATATGATGCTAAAAAACAACTGCTTACCTATACGTATGACAAACGCCTGGAGAAAGGAGCGAATCATTTAAAACTTGTTGTGAATGATTTGCTGGGCAATGTGACGGTCTATGAAGCGGATTTAGTTTATTAACATAATATCGAATAAAATAGGATACGCATTTATTGTGTGCCACCTACCTCAATTATTACCGCGGAATAAATTCCACGAGCTTGTATTCCGGCCATCCCTCCAGGATGCCGATGTATCCTGGATTCCTGTATATTAAAAGATGACTTTAAATTATTTGATTTTAAAATAATCTTTAAACTGATCATAATCATTCAGGTCAACACCACCTTTCTTCGCATTGTCAACGATTTCTCCGGCTATAGCAGCAACTTTAAATCTATAAGTTGATGTTGGTTCATAAGAGTCATATTCGGAATATATATTTATTTCCAAATAATTAGTTGTGTACCAATACCTTAGTATTTTCTCATAAGTGCCAGGCCAGGTGTAAGGCAAAGATTGCCAGTGTTCCGAATTTGTTGATTTCACAAATACCAGTACAACACCACTGTTGGCTATTTCTGAGGTTATAATACTTACGTATTTATTATAAGACCAATAAGCTGTGTTAGATTCAGCCCACTCCCAGTCATAAACTGTAAATATTGATATTTTCACATTGGCATTTCCTTCATCTCCTTGTGGTCCTTGTGGTCCGGCGGGCCCCTGAGGCCCTATATCTCCGGCAGGTCCGGCAGGCCCTTCACATGCGAAAAATGAGAAGCTGATCATTGCAAGTAAACATGTCATTCTTTTTAGGCTATTCATAGTACACTGTTTTTTGTTCACCTCAGTTTCAAAGGTGAGTTTTACAATAGATTGAAGCATGAAACTGTAATTTAACTTAGCAGTTAGTTTTTTCGACTTAAATTAATGCTCCTTATTAGCTTTATTACAAATATCAAATATTTAAGATGTTTATTTCGCTATGTTAACTAAATGTCACGTAGATACAAGCCCTTTTCCTGCTTAGTACCAATTTCTACAAGTCACTTCGAAGTAAGTTTGTTTCCGGTGTATATTTCGATATTCCTTTCCGTGTTATAAACCAGAGGTTTCCTTTCGAATCTTTTTCTATCCTATTATACGAGCTTGCCGATTAGTTTATCTGTTTGCACTTATAAACTGAAACACCTTTTTTTGTAATAATCCATACGTTATCTTTCTTATCCTCAAAAAGAAATTTCACT
>QMPO01000073.1 GCA_003648625.1 Bacteroidota bacterium | reverse complement strand
CCCAGCAGGCAAGCGGCTGGGTTAGTTTATGGGGAAATTTGCACGGTATTGAGGACATTAAACCAAAAAAAGAAGTGGAGCTGATCCCTTACGTAATGGGCAATATCAAAACATATGAGAAAGAAGAAGGAAATCCATACATGGATGGCACCGACCCCGGGTTCAATGCAGGGCTGAACGGTAAAGTTGCCATCACCAACGACCTCACGCTTAACTTCACTATTAACCCCGACTTTGGCCAGGTAGAGGCCGACCCGTCACAGGTAAACCTAACGGCTTTTGAGACTTTCTATGAAGAGAAACGCCCCTTTTTTATCGAAGGAAGCAATATTTATGACTATCCGGTATCGAGTAGCGGAGGTTTTTTTGGTCGGGATAATCTTTTTTATTCGCGGAGAATAGGACGCAGACCCCAGTACTATCCCGATCTACCGGATGACGAATATGTAAAAGCACCTGAATTCACCCGTATCCTCGGAGCGGTGAAACTCTCAGGTAAAACACAGAACGGCTGGTCTGTCGGTGTGCTTGAAAGTATCACAAAAAACGAAAAAGCAAAAATAAGCAACAATGGAGAAGAGCGGAAAGAAGTTATTGAGCCGCTGACAAATTATTTCAACACACGTATCCAGAAAGATATTAACAAAGGCAACACAACCATCGGAGGAACGATAACTGCCACGAATCGCTTTATTAACGACAGTACGCTGGAATTCCTGCCCACATCGGCTTACACCCAGGGAATTGATTTTCAAAATTTCTGGAAAGAGAAGACCTATTACATAAGTTTAAAAACCGTATTCAGTGAGGTATATGGTTCTAAGGAAGCCATCACAGAATTACAGGAAGCCCCTCAGCGGTATTACCAGCGGCCTGATGCAACACATATCTCAGTGGACACCACCAAAACAAGTTTGTTTGGCAACGGAGGTACTGTTGAAGGGGGGAAAGCATCAGGGCACTGGACTTATGGCGGGCGGTTTACCTGGCGCACTCCCGGACTCGATCTGAATGACATGGGATTTCTGTCGCTGAGCGACTATTTTAACGAAGCTGTCTGGGGCGGGTACCGCCTCTGGGAGCCTTTCAGTATTTTCAGAAGAATGAATATCAATGCAAGTCAGTGGTCGGGCTGGGACTTTGCAGGCAAGCATTTGTATATGGGTGTCAATCTCAATTTCAACACACAATTTAAAAACTACTGGACATTTGGTTTAGGTATCAACAGGGATTTTTTTGATATCGACCGGCACCAGTTAAGGGGAGGTCCTGCTTTAAGAGCTCCCGGAAGTACAGGCAACTGGTTAAATATCGGTTCCGACAGCCGTAAAAAATTGTCTTTTGGCATTTTCATGCATAACAGGTGGGGAGATGATAAATACACCCGAAGTTTCGGAGCCGGTCTGGAGATCTTATACCGGCCGCTGGATTTCCTGCAAATCTCAATTGAACCCGGATACAACAACCAGAAACAACAAATAATCTATGTGGGTACTTTTGATTATAATGATGAAGACCAATATGTTCTGTCGGCGATAAAGCAGGAAATCATCAGTGCCGACATTCGTATCAACCTCTCCATTACCCCCGACCTATCCATTCAATTCTGGGGGCAGCCGTTTCTGTTTTCGGGAGATTATTCCGATTACAAAAAGGTAACCGATCCTTTGGCAGATAACTGGCGCGACCAGTATCATGAGTTTACTAACAGCGAGATTACGTACGATGATGGAGATAATATGTACCTGATTGATGATAATGGTGACGGACACACTGATTACAGTTTCGACAATCCTGATTTCAGCTTTTATGAGTTTCGTTCAAACCTGGTTATCAGATGGGAATACATTCCCGGTTCAACGGCTTATCTGGTCTGGTCGCAAGGAAGGACTGGTGACCATCCTGACGGCCAGTTCAGTTTCTCGGAAAATGTAAACCGATTGCTGGATGTGCACCCTGAAAATGTTTTTCTGTTAAAAATATCCTACCGATTCAGCTTTTAATTAACCGTACGATTAGCATCTTCCCCGCATTTTTTTAGCTTTGAATGTTGAATACACTACTGTTCATTCATGAATTATTTCACAAACAGCCTCATTACAATCCGTTTTATCTCTAAAGCATTTGCCACTAACAGGGAAAAAGGAACATACCACCTCTATGTTCAAAAGACTGCTGCCGAAGAAATTAAGAAATCACATGAGCTGAACGATGGAAGTATCATCCGGATCCACTACCTGAAAATCCAATGGTATATGGCGACTACGCTGTATCTGGGAGAGTTACTCAGCGAACTGAGACCTGAAAAACTCACACAAGATGAAAAAAGATCATTGATATACATGGGAGCACTGATCGCCATAACAGACCTGATGGTAGATGAGCTTCAATTGCCATATAAAAAAATCAAGCAGCTCATGACTGACGAAGCTGAACGACAACGCAACGACCTGACGGCCATCGAACGCATCCTGTTGCTCTACTACCGGAAACTTCTTACAATAATAAATAATGATCAGAAAAAGGACATCCATGACTTCTCCCTGCTGAAACCCCAAATAGACAGCCAGGCACAACTTTCCGGCACCATGACTGAGGATGAGGTAGTAACGCAAACGCATGAAAAAGGCGGAACAGCCCTATTACTGGTGGCATCGTTGCTATTTGAAATGGATGAAAAAAACAGAACTGCCTTTTACCAACTAGGTGCTTTTATCCAACTAATGAATGACAGCCAGGACCTGCCGAAAGATTTAAGAAACGGAGTCACTACGTTTGTCAGTTTTCAGAATTCTTATGACGACATAAGACAAGTTCTTGAGAAAGAATTCGAAAAAACAGTTATTATATTTTCAGCTAATGATTTTCCGGAAAAAGGGGTTTACCGACTGCTTTTTTATCTTCATGCGCTTTTAACAGGAATCGAATACAAACTGCTCTGCTACGGAAAAATCACGGATGGAGTTGTGGATGCTGACAGAATCATAAGAACTGACAAATCGGATTTCCGTGTTAGTGCGTTCTCGTTGAACAGTATTATTTATTGCTTTCCGAAAATTCTTAAGTTTGACAATAATTATTTATAAGGCCGATCCAGCACCATGAAAAAGAAGACTATCTATTTCGCCTTTTTGGCACTTTTCTTTCTGGCCGTGGTATTTCTTGCTTTTAACCGCCACAGCAAATATGGCCCTTATCATTACCGCAGTGAGATATTTGCTGACCGGGCAGGATATTACATTTACCTGCCTGCACTGTTTATTTATCATTTTCAACCGGAGAAACTCCCGAAAGATGCAGACAGAAAAACCGGAAACGGGTTCAGGCTTGATCTTGCAAACAACAAAATCATTACAAAATATCCCTATGGTGTCGCTCTGTTGCAAACCCCCTTTTTCCTTATGGCACACATCCTGTCGATACTCACAGGCCAAAAAGCTGATGGATTTACGTTCCTTTATCAAAAGTCTGTTGACGTCGCTTCCGTTTTTTTTCTCATTTTAGGGCTGTTTGCATTATTCAGAATTTTAAGAAAGCAATATTCTCTTAAAATTTCTTTCATTACTTTGGGAACAGTTTTTCTGGGTACAAATCTTTTCTACTATTCCATCATGGATACGGGCATGTCACATGTCTATTCCTTCAGTATGTTTTCTCTTTATCTCTTGTTCCTGTCTGACTGGGAAAAAATACCTGGTCAACAAATAAAGCAGGGTATTTTACTGGGATTGGTTGCTGCCGTGATCCTTATTCTGAGGCCCATTAATCTGCTATTCATTTTATTTACCTTTTTCCTTTATCCGGATATTTTCAGAGAAAAACTACGTTCCCGGAAAATCTGGTTTATCGTTGCTTTTTTTCTGACCGGATTTGTTGTTATCCTGCCTCAGATGATTTACTGGCATTATCTATCTGGATCTTTCATCCATTATTCATACGGCAACGAAACATTCACTCACCTGGCGGACCCGCAACTGGCAGCTTTGTTTTTTGCACCAAACAACGGTCATCTGCTTTACAATCCTGTCTTTCTGGTGTTTGTAACAGGTGTTGTGCTTATGATCTTTGATAAAAAGAGAGAAGGACTGGTTACCGGACTTCTCCTGTTGGTGCTGAGTTATCTGATCAGCGCATGGTGGATGTATTACTTCGGATGCGGTTTTGCCAACCGGAATTTCACCGAATATTATGCCGTGCTGGCTCTCCCCCTTGCGTATCTGATCAACAAACTAAAAAGAAAGTCACTGCAGTCGGCGCTATACTTTTTACTGCTTGTTTTCAGCATCTACAACATAAAAATGGCGTTATCATTCGACGGTTGCTGGTACGGTACAGGTAACTGGGACTGGAACATGTACTTGCACTGGCTGCTGAACCCACCAAGCTAAAGCATTGGCATTCTATTAAATGTGGATCACTTCGCCATAGGCAGCGGCCACGGCTTCCATCACGGCTTCCGACATCGTGGGGTGCGGGTGTACGGCATGAATGATATCGTGGCCTGTGGCTCCTATTTTACGGGCCACCACCACTTCGGCGATCAGCTCAGTCACTCCGTCGCCAATCATGTGACAACCTAACCATTGCCCGTTACCGGCATCGAAGATCACTTTTACAAATCCATCCCTGTTACCACCGGCACTTGCTTTGCCAGAAGCGGTAAACGGGAACTTTCCGACCTTTATATCGTAGCCGGCTTCCAGCGCTTGTTGTTCCGTCATACCAACCGAGGCTACTTCAGGGGATGTATAAGTATTGGCAGGGATGTTTCCATAATCAATCGGTTCGGGATGAAGCCCGGCGATCTTTTCCACACATGTAATCGCTTCGTGCGATGCCACATGCGCCAGTGCCTGGCCGGGAACAATATCTCCGATAGCGTAATATCCCTCCACGTTTGTCCGGTAATACTCGTCTACTTTAACTTTGCCTCTTTCCACTTCAATGCCCACCTCTTCCAGTCCGATACCGGTAAGATTCGGCTCGATACCTACAGCTGACAAAACGATGTCGGCTTCCACTGTTACATCACCTTTTGGCGTCTTTATCAGCACCTTACAACCGTCGCCACTGGTATCCACACTTTCCACCGAAGAACCGGTCATCACTTTCATTTTGGCTTTTTTGAATGAACGTGCCAGTTGTTTCGACACATCCTCATCCTCCAGCGGAACAATGAAAGGAAGAAACTCAACCAGCGTTACTTCTACTCCCAGGGAATTGTAAAAATTGGCAAATTCCGAGCCAATGGCTCCGGAGCCAACAACTACCATGCTTTTGGGCAGCTTTTCAAGTGTCATTGCCTTGCGGTATCCAATAATTTTCTCTCCGTCCTGCACCAGGTTGGGCAACTGCTTCGACCGGGCACCTGTGGCAATAATGATATGATTTGCCGTGTATTCGGTTACGTTTCCTTCGCTGTCTGTCACCTCTATGACTTTCCCGGGTTTTACTTTACCCGTTCCCTGTATAAGCTCTACCTTATTCTTTTTAAAAAGGTATTGGACGCCTTTGCTCATACCGGCGGCCACTCCCCTGCTTCGCTCCACCATAGCAGGTAACTCGGGTTTTACATCACCTTCAATTTGCACTCCATAATCGGCGGCATGTTGCGCATACCGGTACACCTGGGCGCTCTTTAACAAGGCTTTGGTAGGAATACATCCCCAGTTCAGGCATATACCTCCAAGTTCGGCTTTCTCCACAACAGCCGTTTTCATTCCCAGCTGAGCCGCCCTAATGGCAGCCACATATCCACCGGGTCCACTTCCTAATATCAATATATCGTAATTCATGTTCTCTGTTTTTATAGTTTTGAACTACAAAAATAATATTCTCTGCAACGCCAGATCGTAATCCGTGTAAATTATGCAAGTTCAAGAAGAAAGTATCCTGTCTTCGACAGAAAAATTTGTGAAAGAAACACTTAACAATGCCGAAGGCGGCCACGACTGGTGGCATATTTACAGGGTATGGAAACTCGCCTTGCGCATTGCCAAAGAAGAAAACGCCAACCTCTTTGTTGTGCAACTTGCCGCCTTGTTGCACGATATTGCCGATTCTAAATTCCATGATGGGGATGAAGAACTTGGTCCCCGGTTGGCCGGAAATTTTCTGAACAAAATGCAGGTGGACACACAGGTTATTAAGCATGTTGATGCGATCATCAGAAACATGTCATTTCATAAAACTTTCGAAAAAAAGAAATTCAACTCGCTTGAACTACAGGTTGTTCAGGACGCGGACAGGCTTGACGCTATCGGTGCCATTGGGATTGCCCGCACATTTAACTACGGAGGCCATAAAAACTTTCCGATCTACGATCCGCACATCAAACCGGAAACACACCAGACCAAAGAAGCCTACAAAAACAGCAAAGCGCCTACGATCAACCACTTTTACGAAAAACTATTCCTTTTAAAAGAAATGATGAATACCCCAACCGGAAAGATACTCGCTGAAGGCCGTCATCAATATATGGAAGATTATATTGTACGGTTTATGAAAGAGTGGGATGGGGAAGTTTGATCTGGGCATAGGGTGAATAGAGTTAATAGAGAAGACGGAGGGTTGTTCGATGGTTCAATTGTTCGATGGTTCGATGGTTCGACTGTTTGATGGTTTGACTGTTCGATGGTTCGACTGTTTTACTGAGCAACTGAAGATTGCCGACTGAAGACTGCCGACTGAAGACTGCCGACCGAAGACTGCCGACCGAAGACTGCCGACTGATCAACTACCTCTTCATGTGGCGTTCCATTTCGCGTTTGGTATCTTTTTCCTTCAGTGTATTCCGCTTATCGTAATAATGTTTTCCACGGGCTAGCGCAATCTCCAGCTTGGCATAGCCATTCTCGTTGATGAAGAGTGAAACAGGAACAATGGTCATGCTCTTTTCCTTCACCTTCATATGCAGCTTCTTCAGTTCCCTTTTTGTCATAAGAAGTTTCCGGTCGCGTTTGGCAATGTGGTTGTTATACGACCCGAAAGAATATTCGGAAATATGCATTCCCCTGACAAACAGCTCTCCTCCCTCGAAATAGCAATACGAATCAGCCAGACTGGCTTTGGCATTCCTGATAGACTTTATCTCTGTTCCGGTAAGGACAATCCCGGCAATATATTTTTCAATTAAATGATACTCCCACGAGACACGTTTATTCTTTATTTTAATAGTGTTACCCATAGAAAATACTTCTATTTAAAGTTTGCCTGCACTACTCAAATTAATTGGAATTAGTCCTATTTATCTCCTCCCAGAATAATTGGCATACCATTGTCGGAATTGCCAATGACAATCACTTTTGCATTCGGTGATTTGGCGAGTTCAAGGGTTGCGTTTATCCCTTTTTCCTTTAAGATCATATTCGTCAAACTCGCATTCAGTATCCTGTTGGCCGCTGCTTTTCCTTCAGCATCTATACGTTGCCGTTCGGCTTCTTTTTGTGCTTTTTGAAGTTTAAATTCATACTCCAGCGATTCCTGCTCCTGTTTCAGCTTGCTCTCGATGGCCGATTTAATGGTTGGAGGCAATACGATCGAACGGATTAACACCTGATCAAGATCTACATGTTTTTCGTCCAGTATTACTTTTGTTTCCTCAAAGATTTCATCCTGGATGGCATCCCTTTTTGTCGAATAGATCTGCTCGGGTGTATACCTGCCAATCACACTTCTTGCCGAAGCTCGCAGGGCAGGCACAACCACTACTCTTAAATATGCCTTACCAATTTGCTGATGCAGAAGACCAAGCTCTGAGTATTTGGGTTTGTACCAGGCCGAGACATCTGCTTTAATCTCCAGGCCGTTTGATGACAAAACATTCATTTCTTCAGCAATCTCCTGTTGCCGTGCATTGTAAACAATCATTTTATTCCAGGGTGCCAGAAAATGAAATCCTTCGCCGTATGTATGCTTTGTATCAATACCGTTTGTCAGGGTACGAAACAAAACCCCCGCTTCGCCTGAATTAATAGTGACGGTCATTCTGCTCCAGAATATAATCAGAAAAACCACAATGATAACTATGATAGCTATGGGTCCGATACGTTTGATATTAAATTCCTGTTGTGCCATAATATTTTTGTATTAAAGTTAATTATTTTGTGTTTATCTTAATTTCTTAAAAACAAAAAATGAATATGTTTTTTTGCGACCCACCCCTACCCTCTCTCAAGAGGGAATTTAGAGGAATTCATTTTTTGATTTAGTTTTAAATCTCTTACAAAGATAGGCATAAGGAGCCCATTAATACACCTCAGGTGAAATTATTATTATTTCGTAATTCCCGTTTATTGATACAGCACATGCAACGGTGCTGCCATCAGGTGCAACAGCCAGCTCTTTTATTTTCCGGTTACTTTCCGTTAACCGCTTTAAATGCGTACCATCGCGCCAGATACTGTATATTTCAGCACTCAGGTTGTCCTTATCGGAAACAAAATATATTTTTAATCCGACGGGATGCCATACAGCAGCCGATATATTGTACTTGTTAAATTCCTCCTGATGTTCACCATACCAGTTGATAATCCTAAGTTGCTGATAGGGATAAGGATAAGTTTCGTATCCATACAATACACTTTTCGCATCAGTTGAGATATCCAGAAATAATATATTCTGCTTGTTATCAGTTAACTGATTCAGGTTATCGTAGATAAAATGATAGCTGAACAGTTCCCATTTTTTAGTTCGGTCTTCATATCCTAAAAAATACATCATCCGGCCGTCAGGAGTAAACGAAGCATCTTTGCAACTGATCTTTCGGGTGAAAACAGGAGAGGAAACACCCGTTTCCGGATTTAATTTATACAGATATCGTTTCTCCCCCCTTCCTGCATCAAAATAGATAATATCGCTATCCGGGTACCAACCGGGGTTTTGTTCATTAATTGTATCATATGTTATTTGAACAGTCGTGTCCAGCACCATATCATACATAAAAATATCCCAGTTTCCGTTACGGTTCGATTGGTAGAGTATTTTGTTCCCGTCAGGTGACCATGCTGGAGAAAGGTCATCTCCCATGCTCCGGCTGATGTTATTGGACGTATCTACGGTATAGGTTTGGGCGAAAGTAACAGCCGGGACACATAACAGAATTAATACGACACCTAAGAGCGCGTTCATTCGACTCAGGAAAACAGGGCTTGCATCGTACATACGCTCATTTACTAGTTAGAAACTCTTTACCCGTCTTTGTTAATTCTATTTACTCTGGTATCTTACCAAAACACCAAAAGTACTCATTGAGGTTAAAACTTCAGATTGATCCCTGCCATAAAGTTAAAACCTGCCTGGGGGAAATAGCCATTTAGCTCACCTTCCGTTCCGTCGTATACATAACGATAAACCCATGCATTGGTCTCGTACTGTTCGTTAAATATATTATTCAGACTCAAAAGAAATTCGAGGCTTCTCATATGCTTTACGTGTATTTTGTAAAAAAAACGGAGATTATTCACCAGATACGGATCCAGGCTTCTTTCATTGTTTGACGTATTGTCGATGAACTGCCGGCTGACATAACTGGTCACCAATGCTACCGTAAAACCTTTGAACGGTGTAACGCCCAAATTGCTTCCGGCTACCCAGTCGGGTGAAAAAGAGATATCGGTCCTGCCGAGATTTTTTTCATACTGGTATGGTTCATTTTCCGGATCATCCCAGTAATTCCAGTTGTCCACATATTCGGTAAAATCGCTGATCTTATTTTGACTAAATGTGGCGTTCAGGTTCCAGTCAACTATTTTGAATAAGCTGAAACCGGCAACCATTTCAATTCCTGCCCGGTAGCTGTCGGACACGTTTGTCATGATCGGGGCTCCCACATTGTTTATTTTTCCTGTCAGCACGAGTTGATTTTTATAATCCATGTAAAACAGGTTGGCGTCAAGCGAAAAAAGGGTAGTTTGAAGACCGTATCCCAGTTCATAATCAATCAGTCGCTCCTGTTTCACTTCCTGACCGGGGTCGGCATCCAGAAAGACAGAACGATTTGGTTCGCGGTGAGCCACAGCAGCTGAAAAATACAATTTGTGTTGCTTGTTCACCTGATAAAAGACACCGGCTTTCGGGTTGAAGAAAGTATATGTATGTTGCTGTGTAACATCCTTCAGATTGTCATCCGTTCCCCCGATCTTGTAATGGATAGCCCTGAGCTGTATGTCGGCGAACAGACTAATATGCTTGTTAAACGCATAGTTGGCTTTGGCAAAAATATTCATATCCATTTTGTTACCCGTTCCTGAATACCACTCCCGGTCGTAATCACCATATCTGGCTATCTGGGCCCAAATAACTTTTCCGTAATGATCGCCCAGGTACTGGTTCCACCCCGCCCCGAAATTCAGTCGCAGGTTACCCGCATCATAATTCAGATACATATTGATTCCATAAAAATCGTTATCAAGCCACTTCTGTTCGATCAGGCTTATTCGCGTAATGGTATCACCTCCTATAACCGTGTCATTCATTCCGTAGTCTGAGAACTTTTTATGGTTTTTGTAATTCTCATAATATCCTTTTCCTTTGGTATAGAAAACGGTGGTAATCAGGTTTGTCCTGTCGCTGAACTGATGGGCATAATGCAGTTGCAGGTAGGTCTGCTCGTAATTATCGATCTGGTTATCATAATAACCCAGCAGGTTACCTTCGGTATCATATATTGATCCCGCCGGATTGTATGTCCGGTTAGTTTCGAGGCTGTCCTTTGGGATTCCGTACCAGGCCTGGTAGGTTTTTTCGGTACCGTGCAGATAGATCAACTTGACGACATCCTTTTTTCCGTAAAAAGCCGAAGCAAGGTACATCGACTTCATTCTGGCCGTTGCCCTGTCGACAAAGCCTTTGCTGTTAAGAAACGACAAACGGCCATCGATTGAAAACTTTCCCTTGATCAGTCCCGATCCAAATTTCATTGTGTTTTTAATGGTACCGAATGATCCGGCGGCATTGTTTAGTTCAAGGTAAACATGCGGCATGAATTTATCCGTTTT
>QMPO01000072.1 GCA_003648625.1 Bacteroidota bacterium | reverse complement strand
ATTATTTTATTGAGCGTGATTACAGAAGGTCGCCATACGACCAGCGGCACGAGGTAAAAGTTGCCCTGCTGCTGAATTTTGACCCTTTTTATTTTTCAACAAATTATGTATTCGGGTCGGGCTTCCCCTTCAAACCGGGTGTTGTGCAGTCTGATCCATCGGAAGACTTTACATACAGCCGCCTGGATGCTTCTTTTATCTACAAATTTCTTGATCGTAAACTTAAAGGAGAAGCAGGCATTTCGGTCCTTAATGTGCTCAACAGACAAAATATTAAATACACCAATTTTGAGCGTATCCCTACAAGCAATAACTCAATCAGCATTTATGCCGAAGCCATTCCGTTCACACCCACACTCTACCTGAAATTTGCGCTGTAAATTACTTAAATCTTTTACCCAATTCAACCATTACGGCAAGCACGGGTATAAGTGCAAGCAACAATAATTCAATCCGGATAAACAGTAAAGTCTTTCTCATCTCTTTTGAGCTGAGTCCGTTGAGTTCTCCACGCATTACCTGTTTCAGCCATTTATGGAATTTCATCGTTGGAAACAGAGAAAGTATTACTATAACTACAAACAAGCTTAGTTTGATATGAAATAAAGGATTTGCGTTGAAATAAGCCGCTCCCTTGCTGTCGAAAACAAACCAGCGCAACAGCCCTGATACTATTACCAGTACGGCGGCTGTTCCATAAACAAGATCAATATTTGCCAATGATTTAATTTGTGCAGCTGAAACATCCTGCTTCACGATAAAATACTCTGCCAGTAAGGCACCCATTAATATCATTATACCGATATAATGGAGATAAGGAATTAATATATCCATGTTACTGTTTTTAAGTTGAAGAAATGTACAGCAGGTAAACTACATTTCGGCTATCAACTCATCCGTGATTTCCAGGTTATGAAATACGCGTTGTACGTCATCGTCGTCTTCAAACAGTTCAATGACTTTCAAAATTTTCCCGGCAGATTCTTTATCCAGGGTCTTGGTTTCATGAGGTATTCGCTGCAATTCAGCCGATTCGGGTTCAACACCCAGCTCCTCCAGTTTTTTCATCATAGAGCCAAAATCCTCCATAGATGTAGTAATGTGGAAGAAACCTTCGTCGTCTAACTCAATATCTTCAGCGCCGGCATCAATGACTTCCAATTCAAATTCATCCTGATCGATATCCCCTTTGGGAACCATGAACACCCCTTTGCGGTCGAACAAAAAACTCAGCGAGCCGTTTGTGCCAAGGCTACCACCATATTTATTAAAAATGGCCCGTACATTAGAAACTGTACGCTGCGAATTATCGGTTTGCGTTTCGATATACACGGCAATGCCGTTGGGAAGATACCCTTCAAAAGTTGCTTCGGTAAAATTAGCCGTGTCTTTGTCTTTTCCTTTCGAAATAGCCCGTTCGATATTGTCCTTGGGCATACTTTGTCCTTTAGCATTGGCAATGGCCAGTCGTAACCTCGGGTTTCCTTCCGGATCAGGCCCGCCTTCTTTTACGGCTACAGTGATCTCTTTGATCAGTTTTGAGAATATTTTAGAGCGCTTCGCATCGGCAGCTCCCTTTTTTCTTTTTATCGTTGACCATTTACTGTGTCCTGACATAATTCAAAAAAGATTAGATGGTAATTTTAGATGGCTAAAATATAAAAAAAGCCCCATCCGTACAGACAGGGCATAACAAATTATATAAAGCAGAACTTACCAGCCCACAAGGGTAATACCGGCAGTCCAGGTATAAAGTTCCGGACCTCTGTCTTTCATAAAGAACTGATTCAGACCTACATGAGCCCATAAATTAACAAAACTAAAACCGACACGGATCATCCCTTCAAATTTGAAGGGCTGCAGATGGAAGCTATTGTAATTTTTAACAATGTTTCTGTCGCTGGCATTGGGCGTAATGTAGCGACCAAATTCTGTATCAAATGAACCATCGGGATTTTGTAAATAATAAACCTCGTTGGCGTTGTTGAAGTAAATTTTCGTATGTGTCCTTACCCGGGCACTACCCAGCACACCGATTCCAAAATGAAAGCTTTTAAATCCTGTTTTCTTTGTCTGTATCTCGTACATGAACGGAACAGTAATATACATCACCGTCAGTTTTGATTTTCTGACAGACAGCCCATTACCCTGTTCGTTTATCATGTAATATCCCTTGATCTCAGAACTGTCAGGCGTCAGATAGGTAGGCGGACTGAACCGATAGTTGGCCCACGACATACCTATACCCGTAACGAAACCCATATTTTTGTCTTTGTTTAAGGCAATGTTTTGCTCGTACAGGTTCAGGTTAACCGTCCACGACTTTTCATACCGAAGGTTCAGATAATCGTATTCTTTTCCCCAGTTGGTGTTAAATTGTGGCGTAACGTATCCGTTGATGCCCATTTCCACACCTCCCCAGTGGCCGTTAAACCGTTTCTTTTTATCATGTACATACCGGACATTCCCGTCATCGGTGATGACAATGGCATGCCGTCCCACACTAACTTTGGTGGTATCATAACCTTCTATAACTTCTACATCCAGGCTTCCCACCTTAACTGTTGTCGTATCACTATATGTATATATTTCCGCTTTGTAAAGCGAATCGCTCAGAATAACGGTACTCTTATTCGGCTGAGATGATTCTATTACGATTGTTTGCGGTGCTTTAACATAGCTTACTTCTGATGCACCACTTAATTGATATGTTAATTTAGTGTCGGCATTCACAAAACACTCGCTTGCCCCGCTGGCATTTACAACAGCCGTATCCGCTTTTAGTGCTTTTGCCACAACCTCGGAGGCACCGCTTGTTTCGACAACAAATTTTTGCGCCGAACCCTGCAATCTGACTTCGGAAGCACCGGATGCTTTCAGTGTGATCGTCTTATAATTTAACTTCAAATCTACTTCGGAAGCACCACTTGCTACTATGCCCAGATCATTTCCACCAAGCACTTCCGGCGAACTGACTTCCGTTGCTCCTGAAGCAAAGATGCTTGTGATATCAGGTGCCGTGATATAAAACTTCATCACATCGTAACGCTTGATTTTTTTTGTCCGGAACGCCAAGACACCGTTCTCTATCACCACATCAATATGATCCAGAAGATTAGCCTGCGTTTCTATGGTTACACTGTATTCTTCATCGTTCATCAGCACAGCTTCCTGAGCCCCGCTAACACTGATCTTGCTAAACGTACCCGGCTGTATTCTTTGTTTCACAATCTCACCGCTTCCAACAACCTGACCTGATAAAGGTGACAGGTAAAAAGTGGTTGCCAGAAACAGTATCCATGTATTTATTCGTTTCATAACTATTATAATTTTTAGTGTTTTGCTGTAAGACGGAAAGGGGTAGCTTTTTGTTACAGGAATAAAAAATATTTTAACCTTTCAATATTTATTCCATTGATCCTCCTGCAGGAATTTTTCGCGAGACAGTTATACTTTGTCCTTCCAGCCGGTAATTTCTCAGGTTTCCGTTCCTGTCATAATCCTTTATCAGTTCTGTTTCGCTACCTGTAATCGTGTTAAATACCATCAGACTTCCGTCAAGAAACCGGACAAAACCCGGTTCTTTTTTATTCCTTTTTCTCTGGCTTCGTTCAATACCGAATTCTTCTTTCACCCTCGACAGGTTTTTTCTGAAAATCTGCGCCAACAGATTTTTCTGTTTTGGCTTTTGAATCTCTTTTTCCTGCACAGGATAAGAATAGGCAATGTCATTTATCAGGAAATAATATTCAGGTTCCGGGACGACACTCTGAATGTCTGCAGATGCCAGCACCGGTATCCATTCTTTTTCAAAAGGCTCCGGCTCCGGCAAGGTTACCGGTATTTCTTTTATGGATATTTCTATTAGCTCATTTCGCTTATTGGTTGCTAAGGTTCCTGAGAAATCCTGCGGTTCCATGTAAGCTATGTCAATTTTTTCATACTGCCGGGCAGGTGCATTTTGCCTTATCAGGAAGTTCAGCGCCAGGAAAATGAGGATAGCGGCGGCAGCGGCTCCGGCATACCAGTAATAGCCAATAGCTGCTTTCTTTTTTAATCCTTTTTTACCGGTATATGTAACAGCATCAGGTGCCAGAACAAGAGAGCTATGCAATTCAAACTCTTTGCGCAATTGCGGGTTAGCCTCCAGAAAAAGTTGTAACGACTTTTGCTCTGCATCGTTCAGATCTTTTTCATAAAAAGCGATAAAAGTTTCTTCGTAATTTTCTTCACCGATGCCTTCCACAGCAACAATTTCCCGCTTTTTCAATTGCTGCTTCCCGGAGAAAGTGATTTCATGTAAAGGAACGGGAACGGATTCGAATTGTTCGAATTCTTCTTTCAGATCGGGATTATCAGACAAAAACATTTCCAGCACCTGTTTTTGAGCTGCCGACAGGTTTCCATCGTAATAATCGATGAAGAAAGCCTCGTAGTTATGTCTGTTAATATTCATTTTCTCATCCATCTTTTACAGTACGGTTTCCATACTGACAATGTACTTTTTCAAAAACAACCGTGCCCTGTAAATATATACTTTCACCTGTGTTTCGCTTAGCCCTGTGATCTCCCCGATTTCCTTATATGCATACCCTTCGTAATCGCGGAGCAACACCACCGATTTTTGTATGGCCGGTAAACGGTCAAGTGCCAAATTAAGCACCTCTTTTACATCAGTGTAATTATTTTCCGCTCCTTCCAGGTTGCTGAGCACTCTTTCATCCACATCATAACCCTGCCGGTCACTTTTTCTTACATGGTCGATCATCGTATGGTAAGCCGTAGTAAACAAATAAGACTTACTCTTTTCATACGACACATCTTTCCGCTTCAACCATAATTTCATAAACGAATCCTGTACCAGGTCGCGTGCCAACTCCGTATTTCTGATGTTCTTCAGAAGGAACCGGTAAATTCCGTCCGAGCACTCATCCACACAATGGTTGTATTCGCGTATTGTCATTAACTGGTAAAAATTCTGCTTATTACATTAGGACGTTACAAGATACGAATTTGTTACAAGGGAAAACAGGAAAATAATATTCTCCGTATCAATCATTTAATTTCAGCACCACCATAAATGCCGACTGCGGTACTTCTACATTACCCACCTGCCGCATCCGCTTTTTACCTTTTTTCTGCTTTTCGAGCAACTTACGCTTACGGGTAATGTCACCGCCATAACACTTGGCTGTTACATCTTTTCGCAGTGCCTTCACCGTTTCGCGGGCTATAACCTTAGCCCCTATTGCTGCCTGAATGGCTATATCGAATTGCTGGCGTGGGATTAAATCTTTAAGTTTGACGCAAATCCTTCTTCCAAAATCGTAGGCGTTGTCGTGGTGAATAAGCGTTGACAATGCATCCACCGATTCGCCGTTCAGCAGGATATCGAGCTTAACAAGTTTTGCAGGTTTGTATCCTGTTACGTGGTAATCGAACGAAGCGTAGCCCTTTGATATAGATTTCAGTTTATCGTAAAAATCAAAAACGATCTCGCCCAGGGGCATATCCACGGTAAGCTCCACACGGCTTGTTGTCAGGTACACCTGGTTTTTCAATTCACCGCGTTTATCGAGGCATAATTTGATAATCGGCCCGATATAATCAGTACGGGTAATAACCTGCGCCCTGATGTAGGGTTCTTCTATATGTTCAATATACTTTTGTTCGGGCAATCCTGAAGGGTTATGTACTTCAATCCGTTCCTTTTTATTGGTCACCACCTGGTATGACACGTTGGGAACTGTTGTGATCACGTTCATGTCAAATTCCCTGTCCAGTCGTTCCTGAATGATTTCCATGTGTAATAAACCCAAAAAGCCACACCTGAAACCAAACCCCAATGCTGCTGACGATTCAGGTTCCCATGTGAGTGATGCATCATTCAGCTGCAGCTTTTCCATCGATGCACGCAGTTCCTCGTAATCTTCCGGGTCAATCGGGTAAATACCAGCAAAAACCATCGGTTTTACATCTTCAAAGCCTTCAATTGCTGCATCACAGGGTTTATCAATATGCGTAATGGTATCGCCCACTTTCACCTCCTTCGATGTTTTGATTCCGGAAATAATGTAACCTACATCTCCTGTCTTTAAAACATCCCGTGGTTCCTGCTTCAGGCGTAATACACCTATTTCATTGACTTCGTATTCCTTTTTCGTATTGACAAATTTTACAAGATCACCTTTTCTTATCTCACCATTAAAAACTTTAATGTTAGCAATGATTCCCCTGAACGAATTAAATACCGAATCAAATATCAAAGCCTGAAGCGGTTCTTCAGGGTTACCTTTTGGTGCAGGTACCTTGTCAACAATTGCTTCCAGTATCTTATCAACCCCATAGCCAGTTTTACCACTGGCTTCCATAATATCCTCGTAATCACAACCCAGCATGTCCACTATCTGGTCTTTAACCTCATCCGGCATGGCATTGTCAAGATCCATCTTATTGAGTACAGGGATAATTTCCAGGTCATTTTCTATCGCAAGGTATAAATTAGAAATGGTTTGTGCCTGTATTCCCTGGGTGGCATCAACTACAAGCAACGCCCCTTCACAAGCGGCAATTGATCGTGAAACTTCATAGGAAAAATCAACATGACCCGGAGTATCAATCAGGTTAAGAATGTATTTTTCGCCATCCTGCTCATAATCCATTTGGATGGCATGGCTTTTAATGGTGATCCCCCGTTCGCGTTCCAGATCCATATCATCAAGCACCTGCTCCTGCCGGTCACGCTCCGAAACTGTATCAGTAAACTCCAGTAAACGGTCGGCAAGGGTGCTTTTCCCATGGTCGATATGCGCAATAATACAGAAGTTTCTGATATTTTTCATGAGTGCAAAAGTACGATTTATTTTATGAATCTCAGCGGAGATTTTCCCGGTGAATTATTCGTGTGTTACTACTTCCCCCGGATGATGTTGTTCAGTTTATCAACAGCTTGTGCCCAGTTGTATGTTTGCTTTACAAAGCGGTATCCGTTCTCAGCAATCTTTTGATAAAGTTCTTCATCATTCAATAGTTTCAGAATGTTTTTTGCCAGTTTTTCAGCAGTATCTCCTATCAGAATATCCTCTCCGTCCGTTGCTCCGAGTGCATCGTTGGCCAATGATGTGGTTATCGAAGGTATTTTCATTGACATAGCTTCAAGCAGTTTATTCTGTAATCCGGTACCAATCTGCATAGGGGCAATAAATATTCTGGCTCCTGCGTAGGCATCCCTGATGTCATCCATCCAGCCGGTGACCGTCACTTTTTCTGCTTTCAGCGCAATTACTTTTCTGTCGGGTGTTGCTCCCGCAATCATTACTTTGGTTTCAGGTCTTTCTTTCCAAACAGCCGGCATGATCCTATTTGCAAGAAACTCGGCGGCATTTACATTGGGCGGATAAGCCATATTTCCTGTAAATACAAGATCGAAGTTTTTCGGGGCCTGCTTCGGAGAAAAAAAGTCATGATCTACTCCGTTCGGAATAATGTGTATTTTTTCTCTTTCCTCAAGGGCAAGAGGCATCAGATCCCGGTCGGGTTTTGAGATGATGGTTTTATGATCGAAAAGGTGGAATATTTTTCGCTCATAGTTTATCAAACGATGGTATTCGAGACGCAGGATCGGTTTCATATAAAAAGATGTCGTTTCCATACGTCTTTTTACTCCGTATGAAAACACATCCTGGTAATCTATTGTTTTCGGAATTTGATAACCTTCAGCATATTCGGCCGTACGTAACAACTGGCAGTAAATATGATCAGGATGATAGGTCTCTATTAATTTTTTTATTTTACGAACTGCCCCGGTATGATAAAAATAGCCCACCTGCAGCGGTAATCCTTTAAAAAAAGCCAGGAAAATGTTCCACAATCGTCCCGTCAGAGGCAGGTCAATAAAATTGATGGAGCGGCAATAAGGTTGTAAGGCACTGAATGCTTCCTGTTTATTTAGCTTTTTTGCCGGATTGAGTGCACACAAAACAATCTCATTTTGTTTTGATAATTGAGCAATCTGGTGAAAAGCCCTGAGTTTATCTCCTTTTTCCAGGGGGTACGGAACACGGGAAAGTATAACAAATATCCTCATTGGTTGCAATCAAAATGCAAATTTAAAAATTAAACAATCGTTTGCATGATTATTTTATTACTTCCCTGTAGAATTCAACCATTTTGCTGACAAGCAAGTTATTATTATGCTGATCAAGGATAAGTTGACGGGCTTTTCGTCCTGTTTCCTTTGCTTTTTGCTTATCTTCATAAAGAACTTTTACCGCTTCGAAAAAACTTTGTTTGTCATCTGCTATTAAAATATTTTCATTGTTGGTATAGTTGATCCCTTCCGCTCCGATAGTTGTTGAAATTACCGCCCTGCCCAAAGCCATGCTCTCAATGATCTTTATCCTGATACCGCTGCCCGAAAACAAAGGAGCTATAGAAATGGTTTTTGACTTCATAAACTCGTAAGCATCCGGCACTTCGCCAACCACCTCCACATTTTTCAGATTCAATTGCCAGGCCCATTCCGGCATTTCTCTTCCCGCCAGATAGAGTTTTACGTCTGGCAAAGCTTCCGATATCATCGGCCAGACTTCCTGTAAAAACCATTGAATTCCTTCAATATTGGGCATCCAGTTCATCGAACCGATATGAAACAAGGCATGTTCAGGTTCACCTTGTTCATCCATGTTCAATTTATCGGGATCAACACCAAAAGAAACTGTTTTGACGGGTGTATCTGTTACTTTTCTGAAGAAAGCTGTGTCCACATGCGAAATCGGGATGACGCCATCGTACTTACCAAGGTTGTTGAGTTCATACTTTCGGAGTGTTTTTGTCAGATGTTGCAGATAGGCTTTTTTTAACGGATTTCCTGTACTCTCCGTAATGCGCTGCCAAATCATATGCTCGATATTATGAGCTCTCAGAAACACTTTGGCCTTCGAATGCTCCCTGATAGTTTCCAGGTAAGGTGTCATATAGAGTGTTTCTATCTGAATAATGTCAAATTCATCCTTGTTCAGTATTTCGATCAATCTTTTTTCAAAATCTTTCGAAATAAACCGTTCGACATGATAAGATTTGCCAGTAAACAAATTCAAAAAAGCAGGCACAGGCTTAATGGAAAGGTCAAGATAACCAAATTCAATACCGGTTTTTTCTTTGTATACTTCCGGTATTTCTTCAGGATTTACTGAATATTTATTCGTATTGGCAGCCAGAACTTTCACCTTATGCCCGGCATCTGTCAAACCTGTTATCAGGTTGTTCATGGCAATCGGTCCGCCTTCTCCCGGTGGCCAGGGCGATTTATTGCAGATGAAAAGAATATGTAAACTTTCTTTCATCACAGTTTTCTTTTCTTTAAAAAGTTAAACCGTTCCAGACTCTTCTTCCAGCTTTCGGCGTCCAGTAACGGAGCATCCGTTGTAGCTTTATAGGTTAAAAACAAACCAATGGGTAAAATCAGAAATGTTGACACCCAAATACCAAAATGAGCATCCCATTCACCCGTTTTGACTGCTTTTTCTCCCATCATCGTTACCACATGATAAAGTACAAAAAACAGCACCGAAACTACCACGGGGAGACCCAGCCCCCCCTTTCTGATAATAGCGCCCAGAGGGGCACCAATGAAAAAGAAAATCAGGCAGGCAACCGAAAGCCGGAATTTCTGGTGCCAGGCAACCTCATGTTTCGAAATTACCTGACTCCGGCTCTCCAGCTCGTTGTAATATATATGTGCATCTTCTTTCGCATTTCTTGCCTGTACCTGAGCCAACTGGACAATTTCGGCCTGAACTTCTCTGTCAAAATTATATATTAACGGATAAGTCAGCGAATCTAAAAGTAAACACGTATCTGCCTGAACCAACAGCGTGTCAAGGATCGTATCGTTTTTTCCCAATACCGAATAACCGCGGACGAATTTTTTCTTGAAAAAATCTATTCGTTGAATACGATAGCTGCTCAGCGAATCGATGGATTTGTTGAGTTGCTTGATATTCAGCATGCTGTAATGCGACTTAAAAAGTTGCTCATTCGTACGACTGAGCTGAAATTCGGAGAGATCGAATGTGAGTTTCTGTTTGCTGAACTTCATGCTTTCAAACGGACGTTTTTCCTTGTACCGGTCCTGATCGGTTATTTCAGCATAGGTGTATCCGTCAAACAAAGTAAAAACCACTTTTCTCTTATTAGGTGTTAGTTGCATGATCCCTTTTTGGGCTGTTGTCACTTTCACATTGCCCAACTTCGATGTATGGTCATAGATTTGCACATCATAAATAGTCTTGTTGTCTTTTGCCTTCCTCCCGATACGTATCACATACTCATTGAGATCATGTTCAAATACTCCTTCCGTAAGATTAAAGGCCAGCTTTTGCTGCCGCACATCGTAAAGTAAAGATCCGAATTTAAGGTTTGCCACCGGTAATACATAATTCGAAAACAGAAATGCGGCAATACTCGTAAAAACAGCCACATAAATTAAAGGTTTCATCGCTTTACGCAGCGAGATACCTGCTGATTTCATAGCTACCAACTCGTAATTTTCCCCCAGGTTACCGAATGTCATGATCGAAGAAAGTAAGATGGCTAATGGTAATGCTAACGGTACAAAAGTAGAAGAGGCATAAAACAATAACTTACCGATAACATACCACTCAAGGCCTTTTCCGACAAGGTCATCTATGTATTTCCACAAAAACTGTAATAAAAGTATGAACAGGGCAATGAAGAACGTAAAAACAAACGGTCCCAGGTAAGATTTCAGCATATATATATGCAGTTTCTTCATACATTTATCGAGTTGAATTGCAAATATAACCTGAATATCATATCTAAAAACGATATGCTGCTGCAGATCAGTCAGGATTAACTCATTTTAACATATAATCCGCAGCTATTTGGCAGCATTATCATTTTTTTTTACAAAAAAGCGTAAAAGTCAATTCTAAATATTATTTTTGTACACTTGCTAGGAGATCGATTATCAAATTAATAATTAATTAAACTTAAATGAAATGAAAAAATTTTTACTTTT
>QMPO01000071.1 GCA_003648625.1 Bacteroidota bacterium | reverse complement strand
TCAACGCCAAAATAGAACATCCGCTTACCTTTCAGATAATAGGCTGATGGCGTAATCAGGCTGATGTCAGTGAGAGTCTTAAACGGAAGGTGATCCAGCTGCGTTGCACTGAATGTAAAAGTTTCATCAGCAGAACAAGATAAGGAAATGGTATCTTGTTCTTTTTCCTGCACAATAGTATCCTGCGCCAACAAGCCGGAAGCAAAAAAAAGAAATAAACAGAAAAATAACAGAGTTAAAAATGAGTCAGGGAAGCGTTTCAGGGTTATCATTGCAAAACTGATATTTCGAACAGCTAATTTACTTATACATGCTAAGATAAGATTTAATCTTATATTTTTGACAATTCCACAGCACTGATAATGGATGGCAATAAATTAACAGTAACAGAAGATGGTTCACACACCCTATATAGTCCGGAGGTCGGCGAACACTACCACTCCACCTTTGGGGCCATACAAGAATCGGAACATATCTTTATCAGGGCCGGACTGAATCCGTTCATCGGACAACAGGAAATCGTCAATATATTTGAAATGGGGTTCGGCACGGGCCTTAATGCACTGCTGACCTGTCTTCGGGCAGAAAAAGCCGGCCAAAAGATCAATTATTACGGGCTGGAAGCTTCCCCGATCAGTATGAAAACAGCTAAAACACTAAACTATCACGAGCTGTTGAATACAGATCAGAACCTGTTTCTGAGATTTCATCAACCGGATAACAGCATACAAATCTCCGACAGGTTTTTCCTTGAAAAAAAAACGAACACGATGGAACAGGTTATTTTGCCGGATGACCATTTCGATATCGTCTATTTTGATGCTTTTTCACCAGAGGCACAGCCGGAATTATGGACCCCTGAAATTTTTGAAAAGATATTCCGTGCGATGAAAACAGGCGGTATCCTCACAACCTATTCCTGTAAAGGCATCGTAAAAAGAGCTATGAAAGCCGCAGGATTTAAGCTGGAAAAATTACCTGGGCCGCCGGGAAAAAGGGAATTTTTAAGGGCAACGAAATAACACCCGCTGTTTGTAACAGGACAGTTTATTTTATCCTGAAACCCTCTTCATCAAACAAAGGCACGTATTGTTTTTCCAGCTTGCTGACATGCGCCCAGGATGGACCATCTTCGCACCATCTGATGAATAACTCCAGGTTGTTCTCTTCACCTTCCGCTTCGATATAAACACTGCCATCAGGACGGTTTTTTACATAGCCGGTTATCTCCAGCTCATTGGCCTTCTTCTGAGTATAAAACCTGAAGCCTACCCCCTGCACACGTCCGTAAACTTTTATGATAGCCGCTTTTTTCACATTTCCAGTCTTTTTATCATCAATTCGTCCAGCAATCTGAATAACTGGTCAGGCAACAAAGTTCTCCACGGAAACATATCAAACCGACCGCCAAATGCGATATAATAATCCAGATTGGCCACACTAAATTCATGCACCACATGGTCGCGGAAATTGAGCCCAACGATCCAGCCGTCATCAAGATTATCGAACCACTCTTCATAATAATCGGCCGTATCAGCATGGAAGTTCAGCACATTCTCACCGATCAGGATAAAATACCTGATATCGTTCTCCAGCAAAGTTTCAATTACATTCCGGTACAGAAACATGATGTCGTTGTACAAAATATCATTCCACTCACCAAACAGCTCGATCACGCAATAATGCGACTCATAGCTAACATAAAGGATCTTCAGATACAAGGTATTCGATTCGAATTTATCCCATTGAGGATGGATCACATAATTGTAAATGGTATCTGTAAATTCAAATTCGCTGTACTGCTTTCCGTAAAACGGAGAGTTTGGATCTTCGGCAGCTATGTATAACGATCGCCAGCTATAATATGGTTCAATTTCATGCATGGCAACTAAACTAATCGTGACAAATAATAACCGGCAAAAGCCAGACCGATCCCTCCAATATTTGTTCCCAGCAGGTAAACCAAAGCGGTACGGAACTCTCCTTCTTTCCACAGGCTGAACACATCAAAAGAAAAGGTGGAATAGGTTGTAAAACTGCCCAACAAACCGATAAAAATAAACAGGCGCACACCCGATGGAATATAAAATTTATCAAAAATTCCCCACAACAACCCAATTAGTAGCGAGCCGGCCAGGTTTACTGTTAACGAAGCCCACGGAAACCTCCCCTCATGCGCTCTTTCCATCAAGTGATAGATCAGAAAACGCGCCACAGCACCCATACTGCCACCAAAAGCTACCGCCAGCAATTTATCCATCATAAGGCAAACTTTAATCCTTTTACTGTTTTCAAAGCCCTGTAAACGTTGTCAAGCTGCTTTTTACTTGTTAATGTAATGTGATATGTATAACTCATATACGCACCTTTACTACTGGCTTTGTTCGAAACAAACCGGAAATCCACTTTCTGATCAATAAACACCTGCTCCAGCCTTTCTTTATTGTCAGAATCGTTATTACTGAAAACCATCACCGATTTCATTTCGAAAGACACCGGATAGATCACTTCCTGTCCATGGAAGATGTCCGGATTTTCTCCATTTCCGTTACTGTTCTTTTTTACCATATTTTCTTAATAATTTGCCACCAGTTTGATACGGCCATACATAAAGCTACGGCCTCCTTCAAATTCGGGTGTAAGGTAGAAATTTTCCAGTTCCATACCGAACCGGTGGTAGTAAACAGCCACACCGGCACTGGCGCGAAACACAATTCTGCTAATTTCGCTGCTGGCCAAAACATATGGGCTCTTTTGGTTAAATAAGCCACCCTGCAACGTGGCATCCCAGCCCACAAAGTCAGTCACTCCCGACATGAAAAACCAGTATTGCCATTCTCGTTTTTTTGTGTTTCCGCAGCAAGCTGTTAACGGGCCTCTGTACACCTGCATAAAACTACCTGTCCTGAAGCTAATTCCTCCACCGATTTTATCGTACAATGTACCGGCATTTGCTTCCCCCAACACATTTACTTCAAGATTAGGCGAACTGTACAGACCTTTTTCAATGTGGAAATAATAATTAATGATGAAGCTGTTCTGAATCTGATATGCCCAACCTGTAGGTTCCAGATAATGTACAGATGACTGCACACGCCCACCCAGGGAGGCAGGTCCAAGAATCCCCAGATCTATGGCACTTTTTATATAGAGCCTCCGTTGGAACAAATAGTTCTCCCTGAATTGTCCTAACGTAAGGTAACCTGCAAATGGCCTGTCGCCATATTCTATTCCGATGGCTTCGGGATTTATAGGTGTATATATATTCTGCGTGATGGCAAATCCGCTTAAACCCACATCAGGAGTTTTAAAACCTGCTAATATTTTATTGATGGGTGAGCGGTCCGTAAAAGGAAGTGCTAATTCAATACGTACGCCATTAGTGTAATAATAATCCGTGTTGTCAAAAATGTCATTGTCAAAAACAATGCGCAAAGTTACCGGTGAAAAATCAGGGAAATGCTCCATAATTTGCCTGTCGTTTAAGTTTGCATCCGGCTGATAACCTACATTTGTGTTTCTGGGTTCTACCGCCGACATCGGCGCCGACACAAATTCCCCCACTGTTTGTTGTACACTGGTTTCATACTGAAAATCCTTCTCCAGTGTCGTTTGTCCGGAAAAAACCACATCCAATTCTTTTTTCGCTATAGGTTTTGCCGGTTCCACCGTTTCATGAGGAATTACCACAGGTAATTGCACTTTTTTTGCATCCTGCGTTTCAGGCGAACTGCACGAAAACAGCAGGGAAAAAAGTAATAATATTACAGCGTTATGTAAGGTTTTTCCCAAAGGCAATCAGTATTTAACTTCTACAAAATTAATTGATTTACAGAATAATGCAAAAATCCGATGTAATTGTTTTTATTTCATCGATACAGGGCATGCCCGGAAATAGAGTAGATAAAAATTCCCGGACAATAAAATTAGCCCTTTGATAAAAGAAAATCAACAAATTTCTGCGTAGCTCTTGCCCGATGGCTGATCCTGTTTTTCAGGTCGGGATCCATCTCGGCAAAAGTCTGGCTGTACCCCTCAGGTATAAAAACAGGGTCGTAGCCAAAGCCACTGCTCCCTCTTCGTTCTTTGATGATCCTGCCCTCCACAGTTCCCTCAAACCTGTATTCATTTCCATTGAGGATAAGGGATATCACCGTACGAAATCGTGCAGTCCGGTCTGTTTTATCAGCCAGTTCTTTCAGAAGTTTTGTTACATTCTTCTCGTACGAAGCTCCCTCACCGGCATAACGTGCCGAATATACGCCCGGCCGGCCACCAAGAGCATCTACTTCCAAACCCGTATCATCAGCGAAACAGTCTATTTGGTAATTATGTAATACATAATGCGATTTTATAGAGGCATTTTCATCAAGCGTAACGCCTGTTTCAGGAATATCTTCTGTACAGCCAATATCTTTCAGGCCAGCCACTTCAAACTTGCCGGCGAGCATAGCACGTACCTCCTGCAATTTGTGAGGATTATTTGTAGCAAACACCAATTTTTCCATCGCGTGTCCATTTAAATGTTAAAAGTAGCTGAAATAAAATTCTTATCTTTGAAAAGACTGACTAATCTGACAAATCCCAACATAAGCTATTAACCTTCCGGGTTCCAGTCAATTTCTTCCAGGCCTATCTCCCGTAATATTTGATTGGTTTTTGAAAAATGCTTGCATCCGAAAAAACCTCTGGCAGCTGAAAAAGGTGAAGGGTGCGGTGCTTTCAGTATGAAGTGCTTGCTTTGATCAATCAGTGCTTCTTTATCCTGTGCATACTTTCCCCACAACAGGAATACGATGCCTGCCCGCAGGTCAGAAATAGTTTTGATCACCTGGTCGGTAAACGTTTCCCACCCTTTTCCCTGGTGAGATCCCGCCTGTCCGGCTCTTACCGTAAGTGTTGCATTCAGAAGTAACACCCCCTGCTGTGCCCATTTTTCCAGATTGCCACTTTTTGATATCGGGATACCGAGATCATCGTGCAACTCCTTGTAAATATTTACAAGCGAAGGCGGTGGTTTAACACCTTCCGGCACCGAAAAACAAAGGCCGTGTGCCTGCCCTCGTCCGTGGTAAGGGTCTTGTCCGAGGATCACCACTTTTACAGCTGTTAGCGGTGTGAAATTCAGCGCTGCAAAGATTCGCGAGCCCGGTGGATAGATCTCATGCTTTTGTTTTTCATCTTTTAAAAATTCCTTTAAACCTATAAAATAAGAAGCTGCAAATTCATCCTGCAACGCCAATTGCCAACTCTCCTCGATATTTGGTGCACGTTCAGACATACAAAAGCTCTTCTTGCTTATAATAAATAGTGAAAAATCTTGTTATTTAGTTAAAATCTGACTTTCTTTGTTATCACCTAGAAAGCAATATGGTAAAATTATGAAAAAAATCTTGATAGTAATCGCTGCACTCGTACTTGTTGTTGTTTTTGCAAGCTCTTGTAAATCAACTAAAAAATGTGCCGCCTATGGAGAAGCGCAACGGTATCAGAAAGAAACCAGGTATTAATCTGCATTCTTGCTACCAAGTGACAGAAACAATACAAACGACAAGCTTTGCTTTTCTTTAACTGATGGAACGTATGAAAACTCAAAAAAAAATAGTTGTCATTGTTATGCTGCTGTTTTTTTTTGTTCCTGCTTACGCTCAATTCGACACAGAGACTTATGACAGTACGGAAAATCTGATCCTGTATCAGCGGCAACGTACATTTGGTGTTGTGCTTCACAACTTGGGTCTGGGAGTACAATTCAGAAGCGGAAAACGGACAAGCTATTTCAAAACACGCATGTGGGAAATAGAGTTTGTTTCGATGAAATCATACAAACAGGTCAAGGTGCTGAATCCTTATTTTACCAACTCCCGGCGTTATGTTTATGGAAAACTGAATGAAGCTTTCTTTTTACGGGGTGGCATGGTATGGAAGAAACTACTGAATAGAAAACCATATTGGGGAGGCGTTGAATTGCGCTGGCTGTACGGAGGGGGTGTCAGCGTGGGCTTTGCCAAACCTTATTATTTATATGTACTCTATTTTTATGATACCGGCAATGGGTTTTATTCATATGATATAAAAACAGAGCGATTTGACCCTTCTTCCCAGTCGTGGGATGACATATACGGGCGGGCACCTTTCACAGTGGGCTTCTCAGAAATGACATTTCATCCGGGCATTTACCTGAAAACTGCCCTGAATTTTGAATTTGGTGTGAGAAGCACCAAAATCAAAGCCCTTGAAGTTGGCGCAACACTTGACATATCTCCGATGGGGCTGAGTATAATGGCCGATAACAAAAACCAAATCTTCTTCCCAACCATCTTTCTGAACTTCAGCTTCGGAAAACGATTCAATAAATATTAAAAAAGAGGCTCCGAATAGAAGCCCCTTCTAACAATATGAAATTTTACTCTGTTTACTTAATAAACAGTTTCTTTGTAACTGACCGGCCTTCCTGCTGAAGGTGGATCAGGTAAATGCCATTTTCCAGATGCTGCAGATTGAGCTTCTCAAAGTTTTCCCCGGCACTACAGTTTATGTCTTTTTGATAGAGTTCTTTTCCAACCAGGTCAACAATACGCACATGACAAATCGTATTTGTCAAACTGTTTATTCCCAATGTAAATTCACCGTTGTTTGGATTAGGATATACCTGCATTACATTGTTTTCAAAATTTTCATCAATACCATCATAACCTTCGGTTTCAAACGACCACACCTCACTCCAGTTTGACACCGATGCTCCTGCCTGTCCTCTAACCTTCCAGTAGTAAACTGTTTGTTTTTCCAAAGCCGACTGGCATTGGAAGTAAGCGCTGTCCGAAACAACAGTAAGCGGGTCGGAGAAGTTTATATCGCTATCAACCCAAAGTATGTATCGTGAAGCTCCTTCCACCTTCTCCCAGGCATATCGTGGGCATTGCAACACATTAGTCGCACCGTTTTCCGGACTTTCAAGTACGATTGTATTTGTCGTTGTAAAGGTCCAAACTTCCGACCAATCGGAAAGATCTTCAAAATGTTGCACCTTCACCCTCCAGAAATAGTCGGTTCCGAATACCAGGTCGTTTACCACCTGATGATTCAAGTCGGGGCCAAAAGTTCTTGGCAAAGTAAAGTTCTCATTTGAGTCCACCTCAAGAATATAATTTGTAATGCCATCATATTCACTCCACTCAAAATTAATACGCAAATGGGTACCTTCGCTGCCGTCCGATGGAGCACTAAGGGTTGTTGTCGCATAAGTGGTCATCTTCCGTGCTCCCGACCACATGCTTGTATCTTCTTCATGCATTCCCCTTATCCTGTAATAATAATCAGTTCCAAACAATAGTTGGTGAAGTGATTTCTGCATTGAATCCGCATCTATCTGATAAGTTTTAAGATCAGGGCTGTTAAAAATACCTCCGCTTTTCTCCATGAGCATGCCATCTACACCAACAATAGCTCCTTCATCACCTGAAACAAACACACTGCGCATCTCCTCACCCGTACCAGAAGTTAGCGGGGACCAATAGCCATTATATGTAATAAATTTTCCATTCTTACCTACAGCATAACCAGTAGTACCACTGAAATTCACACTCAGTAAATCTTTGTTAACCCCCGAAGCCTGCACAATCCATTCTTCACCGTTGTAATAAACAACCTTTCCTGATTTACCTACTGCCCAACCATTATTTGCATCAACAAACCAAATTGAATACAGGTCTCTGTTGCTTACCGTTTCATAAGTCCAGTCAGTTCCATCGTAATGCCCGATTGTTTTCGACAATCCGCACACCCAGACATTGTCAGCAGAAAGGGCATACACATCTCTTAAATCTATTGTATTGGAAGTTGTTTCTTCCGACCAGGTACCACTATCATACTTTAAGGTAATGCCTCCTGCACCAACAGCCCATCCAGTGTTTTCATCCACAAACGATACTGCATCCAGATCTTCAGTCGTACCTGCGTCAACAACACTCCATACGGCACCATCATAATGCAATACGGTTCCCCCCTCACCAACAGCATAACCGTTCGCTGCTCCGGTAAACCATAGGTCCTTTATATTCTCCGTAACTCCCGACTCAACAGTTGACCAATCCGTACCGTCATAATACATAATCAATCCATTGTCGCCTGCTAGCCATTTATTGTTGTCGTCAACAATAAAAGCGGTATTTAAATTTTCCTCTGTTTCGGGATCAACAGCGTGCCAGTCGTAAACCGTATCTAATTGCAGTTCATAGCCTGTTAATCCACTTACAGCATCCCAGTCCAGAACAGGGTTTGCATATACCATCGAATTATCCAGTGGCATGTGTAAAGCTATGGTATTAAGTATACTGAATGACCAAATCTCTGACCAGTCAGAAACTTCTTGTCCGTCGTAAGCTCTTACGCGCCAGTAATATGTTTCACCAAATATAAGATTACTCATATTTTCTGATGTAACATCTGTTTTAGGAAATGTGATTGGGTCAGCAAAATCTTCCGTAAGGGACAACTGAGCTTCATATAAAATGACCAACGAATCGCCTGTAACCGCACTCCAGTTTAATAAAACATCGGGAACCTGATCCAATGCACCATTTTCAGGCTCATTTAAGGTTGGTGTATAAATCCTTACCTGCCCAAATACGGAGAGCGACACCAGTAATAATAACGAAATTGTAATTGAGTAAATATTTTTCATTTTTATGCTATTTTATCAATATTGATGAATCTATTTTACAATAAATTTTCCCGTGAAGACCTGATTTCCGGCAGCTACTTTCATGATGTATGTTCCGGAAGCCAGATATGATAAATCAAAACTTAACTTATTCACACCTTTTAAAACACTTTCCTTTTCTTCACTCACTACACGTCCGCTAAGGTCAATAACTTGTATTGTTGCCTGCCCCTGATTCAGCACATCTATACTAATTGTTGCGCTGTGATAAACCGGATTGGGGTAGAGCATTAATTGTTCTTTGTTTACCTTCTGTGTCACATTGATCTCATCAACACCTACCGGTTTTCTAAATGTGTTGCATCTAAGAAGACCTCTGCCGTAAGTAGCTGCATAAATAATCCCGTAATTGGTTGCGCCGGGATAAGGAACTATTATTGTTTCATTTCCGGCAACCAGCACAACTTCATCTTCAGCACGTGCAACAATTTGTTGTTTCAGTTCAAATACTGGTACTGTGCCCATCGAACCTCCCTGGGCATACCACTCAGGGCTATCCGCATGAATATCTTCAGTAGCAAAAATCCCATGTTCAGTTCCAATAATAGCTACATTATTATCTGTCATTTCAATTACAGAAGAATAGACGGGCATTTGTGGCAAATTACCTTGTCTTGAATTAAACTCCGGTACTTCATCCAAAGCATTTTCTGTGAACAGGACGTAATATTCATTGCCATAATTACCCAGCGTAACAATAACATTGCTACTGTTTGACGGATCAACTGCTATTGATGTTATCACCTGCTCAATGGGATCGGTAGTGCCGGGTACGTACAATGGGATCTCATCGGTTGATACAATACATGAAGGACTGCTGATATCGGCTCTTTCGTAATCGTAAGCCAGAGCAAGATTGGATATCCTGTATAATTTCCCTTCCTGCGTTCCCACGAACAAATGATTGGCATCAGAAGAATATGCCACACATTGCGGAGTTCCTATCATGCCAACAGCAGCTCCCGATATCTCGAACCATTCAGGCGTTTTACCGAAATTATGTAATTCTTTTGTCATCCAGATGTGGTTAGCTGTAGGAATAAACAACCTGGATGATACGAGGTCCTGAACAAGGATCGAGTCTCCATCCTGCAATGTTATGTCTCCCGGCAACGTATAATAAAACGGTTGACCGCTGTTCTGGCTCCTGACCTGAATTGTTGTTCCTCCGGGAATCTCTTCTCTAGCATGAAAATAAACCGAATCCCTGCTGTTTGGGTTATTGAAACTTTCCCACAAACTCAGAGGTGTTATAAATGCCTGATCGTTTGAAATATCACCCGTTAAGAATTGTGTTGAATAGTTCTCCCCGGCATCTTCCGATCTGAGCATAAAGCCACCAGGGGCTGAAACTACTACAATTTGATTATTTATTAATGATACGGCACACGCTCCACCATCACCATTCAATATTTCTTTGCCTTGCCGTGAAGTATTTGCTGTTCCGGTAATAAGGATGCAGCCATTATCCTGGGTTCCACCAAGGTTATAATTTTCTATTCCGGAGTAGGCTATCCTGTAAAACTGTGTGGTGTAATAGTTTCTGTTGCCCGTAGCATAAGTATACTCATTCCCTAATGCTGTTCCAATGGCAACTCCTCCATCCGTTCCTGCATAAAAAGTATTATCCGAACCATGGCTAAATATATTTGTATGGGAGTCCCTATGCAGATAAGATGCAAATTGAGGATTAGTAAAGCCCTCAGAAACTACTCTCCAGTCAAATAAGCCTTCCTCCTGAATTTTTTCTCCCTGATAGAGCACAAAACCACCCAGCAGAATTTTATCCGGGTTCTCCGGAAATACAGTCAATGCATTGTTATAAACACCTTGTCCAAGAAATATGGGTACAAAAGGTGTTCCGGGTAAAATGATCCGCCAGGAATACCCCTTATCATCAGAACGGTAAATATTGTACACATTTCCTAACTGATTAACCACACTGGCGTAGGCGACATTTGGATCGGAAGGTGCGAAAGCAAACTCAATGCGTGTTACATTGCTGTTTGGCAAACTGATTGAATCGCCAACCGACCTAATAACAAACTCATCAGTTTTACCCGAAAGTGACAAATAACAAAGGTTATCCACACAAGCAAGCACAACACCGTCTGAACTAACCTGAACATCAAATGCGTTCATATTCAATTCGGTCCCGGCTGTATCAGTAGCTGTTGCCCAATTTTGACCACCATCATTTGAGAACTTAAGACCGGTATTCGTTGCGGCAAACAATCTGCTATTCGTATTGTCGTATGCCAATTCGTTTACATAAGCCCAATCACTTTCTGTATTGTTATATTCGGGTTCGGTAGCTGATAACAAAGTAAAGTTGTTACCATCCGTAGATTTATATATTCCCTGTCCCATAAATCCAC